>CAYQNE010000001.1:0-18861 GCA_964418875.1 uncultured Gammaproteobacteria bacterium
TGATTTAATTCTAAAGGATTTTCTTTGGGTTTACCAGTTGGTGTTAGTCTTATTGTAAATGGGTTTAACTTTAGGTAGATTAGAGTAATGCTGATTGTTTTTTTGTTTTTGTTATTGATTACGTTGCTTACGGGACCTGTTTTTGCTTTTCCGGGAATTCCCGAAGGATATCCTACTCCCGTTTCTATTCCGCATGGTCAAAGTGATTGGGCTAATACAGACTATGCTCAAATGTATCCGGAATACGGACCGATCGGTTCGGATGTTAAGGAGATTTCTTGGTACAAGGTTAATCCCAGTGCTGGTGGGTATAATTGGACGGCGGTAGAAGAGTATCTGGATACTGCCAGTAAACAGAAGGTATATCTTCGTTCCGGTGAGGTTATTTCCAAGCCGGTGTCAGTTTGTATTGGGGTTTATGGCACGGGAGAGCCTCCGGCCGGTGCCAGTTGGGATATGTTCAAAGACCTGACTCCAAGTTGGGTTTACGGAGGCGGTCATGGTCATATTGTCGAGGATCCAAGTTGTGGGAAAACGGCGGTGGTGCCGAAATATGACAGTGTCAATTGGCGTCAGGCGTATTATGCCATGGTGAGGGCTTTTGGTGAAAAATTTGGCGATGATCCAAGATTAACGGCGGTGTCGATTTGTAGTGGGATTGATGGTGAGTTGATAGATACTAAAAATTGGGCCGGGTGTAGTTTTAGGGGTAAAATTAATTTTGGCGGTCATTGGCGGGAGTATGTTTATAAGGGGGCGGAAATTTACCGAAAAGTTTTTCCCCGCAAACCGATTTATCACATGGGTACATTTCAGGGTTATGGTATTTTGCCTGCTGGAGGATATAAGGGAGCTTTTGAGTATGATCTTCCGATTGGTTATAAAATTAACGCCATGACTCCGGATTCAGCCAATCATTGGGCTTGGGTTAGTGATGATGTTTTTCAGGGAACTAACTTATTAATGCAAAAACTTTATGGTAAAGCACCAACAGCAATGGAATCAGGTCCGGCTCATTGGCAAAATGGTGAATATTTTGCTTTTTTGATGGGACTTTCTAATCATCTTGGCTGGACGGATACTTATCGTTCTTGGCTGGATAATAAAATTGTGACGTCCGGTTTTGTGGCCGATCATTTGGGGAAAAGTATTGAAGACACACCTGATGTTTGGATCGCTTTGCGTGATACTGGTTACAGATTGGAGAGTGATCCTAAGTATTGGGCCAGTTCCGGTAAGTATGGAGATTATGAGTATTGGCTTTATCGTCCTGAGAATGTTCGAGGCAATATGAAGGCTTATCCGGAGTACAAGGGGGGTAATGAAATTAATCAAGACATTGTTGGCAGTAGGACGGTGGTTGTTAATGGGGCAGATCTTCCCGGTGGTCAGTGTTGGTTGGATGAGCGCCCGGCAGAAAGTTGGAAAGCCAGGAGAACAGATGGGGTTAGTGGTCAGAACTATATGTCATTTAAGGTGGATGACGATTATCCGGCCAAAAAGCAAAACATGAGTGGTTATAAAGTTACTGTTATTTATGTTGATCAAAATCGAAACTCTAGTGGTGGCGAGGATAAGTTTTCAATTGAATATAAAAAGAAAGGAGATGGCCGAGTTCATTCGAGTGTGTCAGTAATAAAAACGAAGAGGGTTTCAAGTGGGTCATTGTGTCACAAACAAGAGGAGCGAATTCCAGCTGGAGAGGAGGATTATTCTGATTGGTGGCAGACACATGAATTTATTCTTCCCGATGCCTATTTTGATAATCAGATGCCGGGTGGAACAGATTTTAGAATTTACAATAATGAAGATGGTGATGATATTATCCACATGGTTAAGGTTACTGCCGGGGTTAATATCCAGCCGGAGATTCTTAGTTTTGATTGTGATGAAAACAGTTGCAGTCCCCAGTCTGCTGTTGTTGACATTAGCTCTCTCTCTTCTCAAGAAAATTTTTCTTGGAGTGTGATCAATCAGACTCCTTGGATAAATGTTGATAGATCTTCGGGGCAGACATTGGGGAGGTTAGCGATCTCTATTAATCAGGATTATTTCCCCGGTAATTTCCGTCAGGCATATGTGGGGATCCATTTCGGAGAGGTTTACCGCTCAATCACAGTTAAAACTAATGCCCCTGCTGGTCACCTGACTCCCACTCCAAATCCACCAACTCCGTCCCCTGTTCCGGGGTGTACTCCTTGTACCAATGGGGCTGATCGGAGTTTGGGTGATGCTAACTGTGATGGCAAAACAGATATTGATGATATGGAGATGTGGAGGGGTCAAAATCTTTTAAGTCAACCTGGCGGTCAGCCAGTTGATACGTGGACGGCTGATTTTACTTGTAATGGCTATGTTGATTTAGCTGATAGAAAAATATGGCAAGATGAGTATGTGTTAGGTTTGGCGAGAGGAAATTAGGAGGAGGGTTGATCAGAAAGTTTATCAAAGATTAAAACAAGACTGCCGATGATGATAAAGGCCAGACTGATAATTTGACCGACCTTTATTTGATTTATAACCCAAGTGTCAAAACGGAAGAATTCAGTAAAGAAGCGAATAAGGCCATAACCGATAAGATAGAGACTGATCTGGTGGTAATTTTTGTGGCGGAGGAATAAATAGAGGGCGAAGTTTAAAATGGATTCATAAAGCCAGACGGGGTGGAAGTAACTATATAATTGGTATTGCTCTGGCCTAAGGGTTTGAGGAACGAATTGACCTATTTGTCTGTGGGTGGGGAGGCCGAAGCCTTCTTGGTTTAAAAAATTGGCCCAGCGACCAATGGCCTGACAGAGAGGAATGACAGGAATAATGGAGTCGATGATGTCAACGAATGACAGTTGGATAATTCGAGAATAAATGAAGATGAAGATAGTACTGGCCAGGAGGGCGCCAAAAATACCCAGACCACCAGCTTTGGTGTTGCCAATTTGACTAATGTTTTGAGAGTAGAAGGTCCATTGATCCAGGACATGATAGGTACGGGCACCGATGAGAGCAGAGAGGGAGAGAAAGAAAAGAAAGATGCTTTCCTGGTTTTGAGGAACAGTAGTATTGTGCTTGATAAAAAATCGCGAAGCGATGGCAACGCAGATACCGATAATAAGACCGTAAAGTGACATGGGTGGGTCCTGGGGGGCTCGAACCCCCGACCATTTGCTTAAAAGGCAAGTGCTCTACCAACTGAGCTAAGGACCCGGACGGTTATGTTTTACGGGCTTTGGGATCGCGAAGGAAGTAAAGTTTGGCTCGTCTAGTTTTTCTTTTGGGTGAGCGAAGTTTTTTGATGGATTTGATCCAGGGAGAGTCGATGGGGAAAATCCTTTCAACAGCGACTTTATCACTGGCCTCCTTCTTGACAGTAAAGGTTCTACTTGACTGACTTCCTTTGATGGCGATAATTATACCGTCGAAGGCTTGAATTCTTTCTTTGTTACCTTCTTTAATTTTATAGTCGAGACTGATGGTGTCACCGACATAAAAGTCTTTTTTATTGTGTGTTATTTTTATGGCCATGCTTTTGGTAAATTGGTACTGGAGAATTATATCAAAGAGCTTGATGCTATTCTAGAATTTGGTCTATTTGTTGTTGAAGTGCCTGGTTGTAGTTGACGCCATAACTTAAGGGTATTTTTTTACCGTTTTCTAAGATGATTAAGCCGTGGTGACCATCGGGGTTTTGCTTGAGGAGATGGTTTAATTTCATTAGTTTGCCTTGACTAGTGTGCGGGGGGATTTTAATGATAAAGTCATAGGTATCGCTATCGTCAGGGGCTTTGGTGTCAATAATGTCAACCAATATAGAGACTTCATTGTTGCGATGGCTAATCTTACCCTCAATGTAGACCGCCTTATTTTCGATCAAGAGGGATTGGCATTTTTCGAAGATTTTAGGAAAGATAACGGTTTCGATTTTAGCTGTTTCGTCTTCTAATGTCAGGAAAGCCATTTGGGCTCCGGTTTTTTTGGTTCTGATGGTTTTGACGGTGGAAATGACTGCTGCAGTTTTTACGGTGGCGTTGGCTTCTTTTTGGGATAGGGTGCTGATTTTGGGTAGATTTAGTGTTTGAAAATTATTCAGGATTTTGCTGATGGGGTTTTTGCTGACAAAAATTCCCAGGAGTTCTTTTTCCATACCCAATTTTTCTTTTTCATCCATTTCCTCCACTTGAGGCAGGTTGTCCGGAGGAGCTTGTAAAGCATTTTTTTTGTCGGATGAATCGAATAGGCCAAATTGCCCGTTGTTTTTTTTGTCGTTAATTTTGTCACAGTCTGATCTGATTTTGTCCAAAGATTGAAGCATGGCGTTTCTGGGTCCGAATTGATCCATGGCACCGACCTTAATCAGGCTGTTGAGAACTTTTTTGTTGACCTTTTGGCTATGAACTCGTAAACAGAAGTCGGATAGGCTTTTGAAGGGGCCATTTTTATTTCGCTCGGAGATAATGTTTTTTATGGCGGCCTCTCCGACATTTTTGATGGCTTCCAGGCCAAAGCGGATAGACATGGAGTTAAGTGATTTGGGATTTTTTTCAATTTCAAAACCACTTTTGGATTGGTTAATGTCGGGGGGGGAGACAATGATTCCCATTTTACGGCTTTCTTCTACGCCGGCGCTGATTTTATCGCTATCGTTGGATTCGGCGGTTAGTAAGGCACACATAAATTCGACCGGATAATTGGCTTTCATGTAGGCGGTGTGATAAGCCAGCATGCCATAAGAAGCGGCGTGGGCTTTGTTGAAACCATAACCGACAAAGGGTTCGATTTTGGAAAAAAGTTTTTTAGCTTTGGGACGAGACAGGCCATTTTTGACGCAACCCTCAATAAACTTCTTTTTTTGTTTTTCCATTTCTTCCGGTATTTTTTTACCAATGGCTTTTCTGAATTTATCGGCCTCGGTCCAATTGTAACCGGCCAGGTAAATGGCGGTGTAGAGACAATCATCTTGATAAACCATAAGCCCGTAAGTTTTTTGAAGAAACTTTTCCATGCGAGGATCAAGGTAACTGGTTAAGGACGGGTCATTTTTTCTTTTGATGTATTCAGGGATAATAGCCATGGGGCCGGGACGATAAAGAGCCACCATGGCCATGATGTCTTCGACTCTTTCCGGTTTTAGTTCTTTTATCCATTTGGTCATACCTTCTCCACCGAGCTGAAAGGTGCCCATGGTGTGTCCTTGTGAAAGCATTCGGAATGTTTTTTGGTCGTCGAGGGGAATTTTTCTTCTGTCAATCTTGGTTCTCTTATTTTTGTAAACATTTTGGATGGCGGCGTCAAGGATTGATAGGTTTCTAATGCCCAGAAGGTCGAATTTTATCAGACCGACATCCTCGATGGCATGCATTTCGTATTGGGTGATGATCTTGTCTCCGCCGGACTCGATTTGAGTGGGGCAAAAATCATTGATGGAGGTGGGAGAAATAACGATGGCACAGGCGTGAACACTGATATGGCGGGCACAGCCTTCGACTTGTTTGGCGCTGTCGAGAATTTTTTTGGCATCGACATCATTACGGTATAGGGATAATAATTCTGGGGTGATTTCTAGGGCTTTGTCAATAGACATGGGGAAACCTTGGGACCCCAAAGGAATGAGTTTACTGATTCTGTCTCCAACGGTGTATTCGTAATTAAGAACACGGGCGGTGTCACGGACGGCACCTTTAGCCATCATTCGACCGAAGGTGCAAACTTGAGCGACGGCTTGTTCGCCGTACTGTTTGACTATGTGATAAAGCATGGCTTGTCGTTTGCTGTCGGCAATGTCCAGATCAATATCGGGAGGACTGGGACGATCTTTATTGAGAAATCGCTCGAAAGGAAGCTGGTAAATTAGAGGATCGACAGAGGTGATACCGAGAACAAAAGAAACCAGGGAGCCGGCGGCAGATCCACGAGTGTTGGTGATGGTGTTGTTTTTTTGGGTCCAGTCGATGAAGTCTTTCATAATCAAAAAATAGGTGGCATATCCTTTGGTGCAAATGAGCTCCAGTTCGTAATTAAGGCGATCTTCGATTTCTTTGGTCAGTTTGCCATAGTGTCGTTTAGCCTCTTGGTCAACTTGTTTTTTTAGGAAGGATTCGGCGGTTTGTTTTTTGGGTAATTTGAGGAGGGGGAAATACCATTTGCCCAGTTCTATCTCCAGATTACATTTGTCGGCAATTTCTTGGGTATTTTGAATGGCATCGGGGAAAGACTCAAACTGTTTTTCCATTTCCTGAGGTGACTTGATGTAAAAGTCGGGAACGTCATACATAGACAGTCTGTTGTCGTCGTCAATAGTGGTTTGAGTATTAATCATCATGAGAACATCCTGGGCAAAAGCATCTTCCTTTTTGATGTAATGGGCATCATTGGCGGCGACTAGGGGGATGCTTAATTGGCGGCTTATTTTTACAATCCCCCGGTTGGCGGTTTGTTGTTTTTTTAGTTGAGGGTGTTCTTGGATTTCCAGATAGTAGTTGGAGCCGAAGAGTTGTTGAAATTTGGCGGCTTCTTTTTGAGCCGATTGGAGTTTGTTGTCGAGTACCAGCTTAGCCACTTTTCCTTCTATACAGGCGCTGGTGCAGATAAGTCCTCGGTGGTATTTTTTTAGCAGGCTCCAGTCAATTCTTGGTTTATAATAAAAACCTTTTAAGTGACTGATACTGACCAATTTAATTAAATTTTTGTAACCCAGTTGATTTTTGGCCAGGAGAATCAAGTGGTTGTTTTGACGGTTTTGGCTGGTTTTATCCAGGTGGTTGGGAGAGAGATACATCTCGCAACCAATAATGGGTTTTATGTCGTATTTTCGGCAGGTTTTATAAAACTCAATGGCTCCATACATGTTGCCATGGTCAGTGATGGCCAGACTGTCCATTCCCATTTGTTTGATGGCGGGGACCAGTTCTTTTATTTTAGACAGGCCATCTAGTAGTGAGTATTCGGTGTGGACATGTAAGTGGACAAAAGACATTATCCAATTTTACAATTTTTCCGCCAGAGGCGGACAAGCAGTTTTCGATTTTTAATAAGACAAACAGGGTCAAAATTTTTGTTTGCGGTAAATGTCAGAGCATTTGTTGGAGAGCGGCGATGCGGTTTTCTATGGGGGGGTGAGTGGAGAAAAGACTGGCGATTTTATTTTTTTTGAAGGGGTTGGTAATATAAAGCGAGGCGGTGGCGGTGGAGGCGGAATGAAGAATGTTTGGGTCTTGGGAGATTATTTGAAGAGCGGAGATGAGTCCTTGAGGTTGTCGGGTCAGTTTAACGGCTGAGGCGTCGGCTAAATATTCACGGCGACGGGATATGGCCAATTGAATAAGTTTGGCGATTAGGGGAGAAAAAATTAACAGAATAATGCCGATGAGGGCAAAAATGCCGGATAAATTATTTTTTTGATTTCGGGATGAGGAGCGGCGAGAGGTGGTTCGGATAAGAATGCTTAATGAACCGACCAGAATGCTGACAATCATCATTAGTCGGATGTCATAGTTCTTGATGTGGGATAGTTCATGAGCGATGACGGCTTCGAGTTGGGTACGATTTAGTTTTGATAAAAGTCCGGTAGTGGCGCAGATGGTGGCGTGATCGGGATCGCGACCGGTGGCAAAAGCGTTGGGAGCCGGACTGTCGACGACATAGATTTTTGGAAAGGGTAGTTGGTTGGCGGTAGCCAGATTTTCGGTGGCGGTATAGAAGTTAAAGAATTCTTGTCGGTTGGCGGGGCGGGCTCGGTTGAGAGAAAGAATTATTTTGTCTCCATGGAAAAAGCCGACCAGGCCGGAAACGGTGGAAAAACCGAGAGCGTAGATGATGATTCCGTCTTCGGCGCCAGTGTATTGAACAATTAGATATGAGATTAAGGTAATAAAGCCGATGAAGATGGTGATGATTAAAGTCGACCGGATTTTATTTCGGGAGACTTGTTCGTAGACGTTGAGCATTAGCTAAGTTTGACTTTGGGAGTTTTAGTCTCGGTGGTGGAGACTTCAATGTGTTCTCCGGCAAGAGGAGTGTCCAGCCCTTTTTCCGGCTTAAATCCCAACAGAGAGGCAATCCAAACTCCGGGAATAGTGACGATGGCGCCATTATAATCGGCGGTAAGATCAATCAGAGTGCGACGAGAGTACATGAGTTTGTCGGCGGTATCGCGGAGCTCATTCATCATATCGGAGACTAATGATGAGGCTTTAAGTTCAGGGTTGCTTTCAACGATTACTTTTAGGGATCCAAGAACTTTACCGATTAATTTTTGAGATTTTTCAATGTCCTGGGGGTTGTTTGATGTGGAGGCCTGTTCTATCAGTTTTCTGGCAGAAGTTAGGTCTTTAAAAATACCCTTTTCGTGTTTCATGTAGCCTTTGACGGATTCAACTAGATTAGGGATAAGACCGGCTTGGCGTTTGAGCTGATTGCCAATTTCTTGGATAGAGGCTTTGATTCTAACCTGAATGGTTTTTAGACGATTGTAGAAGCCGAGAACGTACAAAACAATAACTGCTAGAACGACAAGTAGGTAAGGCATTTGTGTTTTAATGTTTATTAATTTTAGTATAGCATTTTTGAGCTGTTTTCACTTCATTCTCCCCTACTCTCTTTTGGGGTTCGATGTAGCAGAGTCGGAGAAAGTTATAGAAGTCTTTTTCGTTGGTAAAGGTGTGGAGGCGTTGGGTTTTTATTTGCTTGATACCATATTCGGATAGGCTGTAGCCGAGTTTTTGGGCGTATTTTCGGAGGATAATATTATGCTGACGGGAGCCGGTGAAGTGTTGGAGAAGGGAGCCAAAATTGGAAGATGGCTGAACCATCAGGTCAACTTGGATGTTGTTAGTCGTTTGGATAGAGGCTTTTTTGGTTCCTTTGGAAATAGTTTGCTTTCTGTCGGGAAAATTAATAAGATGTTCGATTATTTGCCGGTTCTGACGGCTTTTGGCGGCGATGTCAATATCTCCGACGGTTTGGTTTTGACGACGAAGGCTACCAAGAAGATGGAATTCGGTTTGGGGGAACTTGGCTTGGAGGTGTTTGATGATTTGATTAGCGACTTGTTTGGCCTTTTTTAGTGGAATTCTTTGGTTTTGGTGGATGAAATTTAGAGTGTTTTTGAGAATTAACGATTCCGATTTTTGACCGAAGCGGGGAAATTTTCTGATGAACCCTTTTTGGGCGTAGTGGACAAGTTTTTCTAAGGCCGGTTGCTGTTTTTGGGGAAATTGGAGTTTTTGGGTAAGCTGGTGAGCGATTTTGGGTCCAATGCCATTTACTTGAGTGAAGATAAAGACGGCGGGGTGAATGTTTTTGAAGGCTCGAATAATATGAGGATGGGATCGATGGTGAATAAAGAGATAGTCGAGTTTATTTAAGATGGCCGGTCCGATTCCGGGAATATCGTCCAGAAGTTTTTTATCTTTTTGCCATATTTTATGGATAGGTTTGGGATGGTTTATGACAGATTCGGCGGCTTCTTGATAAGCGGTGATACGAAATTGGTTTTTTTTCTTAATAATATAGGCAGTAGCGATGTCTTTTAGGAATTGGGCGATTTGGTGGTTGGAGTAAGTTTTTGATGGTGGCACCTTGGGTTAATTATAGTACTTTTGTGGTATATTATCAGAGTATCCGGGCCCTTGGTGCAGCGGTCTAGCATATTCGCCTGTCACGCGAAAGATCACGGGTTCGAATCCCGTAGGGCCCGCCTTTTTATTCTAAGATACCGTCGAGGTTAACGTCGTAAAGAATTTCTTCGTTGATTAGACGATAGTTGATTATTTCTCTTGGCTTAAACCAGAGGGGGATTTCTTTTTCGGCTTCTTGAGGTGAGCCGGAGGCGTGAACCAGATTCCTGACGGACCTGTTATCAACATCCGAGATCTGGTATGAATCGATGGTGTAGTCCCCTCTTATGGTGCCGACGTCGGATGTGCAGGGCTCAGTGCTACCGGTGATTTTTCTGATAACGGAAACGGCATGCATGCCCTGCCAGGTCATGGCGATAACGGGACCTGCACTTAAGTATTTTTTGAGATGAGAAAGGACAAGCATGCCGATTTTTTTGGGGTCATTGGATGGTGGTTTTTGACCTTTATTTTTGTAGCTGGCTAGGGCTTTAGTTCCCACATTAATTGGCCATTGAGGGTCGATAAGATAGTGTTTTTCGATTAGTGAGACAGAAGGAACAAACATTTTGATGGCAATAAGCTTGAGTCCAGTTTTTTCGTATCTTTTAATAATTTCTCCAATTAGGCTCCTTTGAATTCCATCGGGTTTGATAATAACCAAACTTTGTTCTTTTTTGATATTTTTCATAGTGGATATTTTGCAATTTTTGAGGGAATTTATCAAGTTTTGAGAATAATGTTGACTATAGGATGGAAATTGTGTAAATTATAGAAAGCTGAAATTTACAGTTTTTATTATTTTAATTTAAATTTTTTATGGCAAAAACAATCGAAACCTCTAAGTCTGCCGAGGAAATAGTCAGTATGTTTTTGGGTTTGGTGATAGTGATGGTGGTTTTTGGGTTGGTGATTAATTTCTTCCAAAAGAGGAGAGGTTCGATAAGCGTTCCGGGGGTGGAGGATTTAGTTTCTGAGGTGGAGACAGGTGGTTCTTTCGATGCCGAGAGAGGAGGGGTTGATGCTTATGTGGTGAAGAAAGGGGATAATTTATGGAAGATAGCTAGCAATCGCTATAATTCAGGTTATAAGTGGGTAGATATTGCCAAGGAGAATGATTTGGGTAATCCCGGCTTATTGGCGGTGGGACAGGAACTGAAGTTGCCGGTAGTTGAGGCAGAGAAAGTGGAAGTGGAAGTGGCTATTGAGGGAGGAGAATACAAGGTGGAAAGAGGAGATTATCTGTGGGATGTGTCGGTGCGGGCTTATGGTGATGGTTATGCTTGGACGAAGATTTGGCAAGCTAATAGAAATGTTTTGAACAGTCCCGATTTATTGGAAGTTGGGATGGTTTTGGCGATACCAAGGGAATAATTTTTCGTGATAAAATTCGAGTGTGCGGCTATGGTTTAGTGGTAAAACATGTCCTTCCCAAGGATAGGTCGAGGGTTCGATTCCCTCTAGCCGCTCTCGAGTGTTGTGCCTATGTAGCTCAATGGTAGAGCAATCCCTTCGTAAGGGATAGGTTGTCGGTTCAAGTCCGGCCATAGGCTCAGTTTTTCTCTTTTTGATAAATTTTGATAGAATACAGGGATTGAAAGGAAAAATATATGGCGGAATTTAGACGTTCAAGATTAAAGAAAACCAGAGATGATCTGATTACCAGAAAGACGGTTTTTTTGGGGGTTTTGACTGTATTTTTGTTTGTGGCCATAGTGGTTTTTGGTTTGCCTCTTTTAGTCAGATTTTCTGTTTTTCTGGGTAATGCCAGAAATCAGGATGAGGAGGAAAGTAGGGTGCAGGTATTACCACCAATGGCACCCAGATTAATATTGCCTTATGAGGCGACCAGCAGTGCTCGTATTTCTGTGAAAGGATTGGCGGAACCGGGAGTGATGGTGGAATTATTGAAAAATGATGTGGCGATGGAAAAATTGGAGGTGTCGGAGGAGGGTGAATTTTCTTTTGATGGGGTGGATTTGTTGAATGGGAAAAATGAATTTTGTGCCATTGCTATGACGGAAAACGGTGGATCCAGTGATCTGTCAAAGGTTTTGGTGGTGGTGTTTGATAATGAGGTACCTGATTTGATGATGCTAAATCCATCGGAGGAGGAATTAACTGTAGATTATGATGATTTTGACATAGTGGGTAAGGCGGAGTCCGGAGCCAGTGTGCTGGTGAATGGCCGGGTGGCTATTGTTGATGATGATGGTGGTTTTAAGATAAAGATGCAGTTGCAGGCGGGAGAGAATGAGTTTGAAGTGGTGGTAAGAGATATGGCTGGTAATGAGACAAGAAAAAAGGTAAAGATTATTTATGACATCTAGTAGAGGACGAGGAGGGCCAGCACCCAGGGATAAAGCAGGGAATTAGAGAAGAAAGAATGAAGCAGGACGGCGGATATAAGGATTTTTTTTGATGGAGTGGAATTTTTGATGAGGTGAATAAGACCGAGAAGAAAAAGGCTAAAACCGAGAATGCCGGTGGTACAGAGGATGGTGAGGAGGCTGTTGTCAAAACCGAAGTTGGAGTGAGAAAGAGGATTATCGATTTGTCTGACAAAATAAAGGGTGTTGTAGCCGTGGCCGATGATGGGGGACGTGGAAAATGTTTGGAAAGCCTCTTTATAATTTTCGATCTTGGCCTTGATTGTAGAGGTTCTTTCCAGTTTAGTCCCCTCCCCCGGTTGGCGGGGCAAAAGAAATAAGGTGCCAAGGGTGATGATTAAACTGATAATAAATATTTTTTTGTTTTTTAGTTGTCGGGAAATAAGAAAAAAAGCAAATAGAAATGACAGAAGGGTGGAACGACTGTAACTGAGGGCGATAGCGAGATAGGTGAGAACGATGATGGGTTTTTTGAGGGGTTGATTTCGGCTAAAGAATGTTTGGATGAGAAAGAGGAGGAAGATAAGGGCGGTGAAAGTAGGATCGAGAAAGCTGCCAACCAGTCGATACAAATGAGGGTCCCAATTGAGGCTGTCAAAGTAAGTGAAGTTGGGCCAGTAGAAATATTGGAGAATGCCAAAGATGATGGAGGATATGATGCTGATTTGAAAAAATCGGTGAAATTTGGAGGGAATCAGTTTTGGGGTTAGAGGAAAAACGAAAAACAAAAGATAGGTGTTGAGACGGATGAGGTATAGGACTGGTTTGGGTGAAGTGATTTGATGGCGGTAGAGATTGAAAAACAGAGAGAGCCAAGTAAAGATGAGAAAAAACAGAAAGTAATGGTTTCGCGGTTGCAATTTTTTCTTTTTGAGGCGATAGAACAGATTGGTAAGGAGGAGGACGAAGATGACCAGATCAAGTAGGGGAAAGGAAATGCCATAGGTGTTGACTCGGAGTAATTGGCCAAAAGGGAAAATGAGAGCAATGATGAAGAGAGTTAGTGTTGTTGCTGCCATAGTTTTGCTCTAACTAAAAAAGAATGAAGACTCATGGACAGAGCCATGATGAGACCGGGGGTGGAATCGAGAAAGCCCAGGCGGATGATGTAGTTTTGGATAAATTTTGTCAGAGGAAAGAAAATGATTTGGAAAATATTGGTGGAGACGTTTTGTCGGTGGAGTTCTTGAACCCGGATGTCAGTGTAGAAATTTATTTTTTTTAGGAAAGATTGGAGATTTGGGTGTGAGTGATGGAGGATGTGAAAATTGGTTTTAACAATAGGCTGGCGGGAGATCCAGGTTTCGTGGATGGGTCGTTCGAAAAGACCGTATCTTTTATCGAACAGACGAGTGAAATGTTGATGGGTGGTTTCGCCGTGTTTGAGTTGATGGTTAAGGAAAATGTCGGTTCGTTTGAAAGCGAAACTGTTTTTTGATTTAAAGTTAAAATTGTTAAGAGATTCAACAAGATTAGTAGTTGGTCTTTCGTCGGCATCAAGCCAGAGTATCCAATTATTAGTGGTTTTTGACAAGGCAAAGGTTCGTTGTTGGGAGAAATCGCCATTAAGGCGTCTTTTGAATATTTTTATTTTCAAGTTAGGTCGGGTCAGATTTTTTAAAAGGGTTCGGGTTTGGTCGGTGGAATAATCGTCGACGATTATTATTTCGTTTATGACAGGGCAAGTTTTCAACCAGGTAAAGTTTTTGTTAATATTCTTGGCCTCGTTTTTGGTGAGAAGGAGGAGGGAGATGTGATTGGTATTTTTGTTATTCCGCTGGTTCATTTTTGAGGTAGTGATAAACGTAGAGGGGTTTTTCTTCTGCGTAGAGGATGATCGAGAGTATTTTACCTTCTATTTTGCTCAAATGTTTTTGAAAGAAATAACTTCTCGATTGGTACCAGTGTTTGAGTATGGTGTGATATTTGTTGTTGTTACTTGTTCCTCCAATGTGCTCGATGGTGGTGCGTGGGTCGAAAATAATTTTGGCCCCACTTTTTTTCAAATTTAGACCAAAATCGATATCTTCCATGTATAGAAAAAAGTTTTCGTCAAAAAGGGTTGTTTTCTTATTGAATATTTTGCGAAACAGGATGAAGGCTCCACACAATGAGTCGACTTCTATTGGTTTTTTATTTTTGATCCGTTTCTCGACCCAGAAATGTTTTGAAAACGTATTATTAGGGAAGACTTTCTTTAAGTTGGTGAATTCAAAAAGAGCGGTTCCAAAGTTGGGTTTTGTGGTGGTTGATAGTTGTGTCGATTTGTCGTTTTTTTTCAATATTTTCTCTCCGATAGGTCCAATTTGTGGATTTTTTTTAATTTTTTCGAAAAGTTTTATTATGGAGTTGTCGATTAGTTCACTGTCAGGATTGAGTAGTAAAATATGTTTATGTTTTGATATAACGATTCCTTGGTTAACGGCTTTCGAAAATCCGAAATTTTTATCATTTTTAATAATTTTTATTTTTTTGTTTTTAGTGATTAACTTTTTAAAATCACTTGAATTATTGTCGATTATTAGTATCTCGCCGACTATGTTGCGGATTTTTTTCAGAGAATAAAGAAGAGCGTTGAGTAGTTTTGTTGAGTTGTAGTTGACAATAATGATAGTTAGCTTGTTATTGTTTGACTTTTTAATTTTCTTTGTCATAATTTTTTTGTGAGATTGTTTACGAAAGTGTGTTTTTGGGGTTTTGTTATTTTGTTGTTAATTTTATCATTAAGCTTTGGGGATTCTATTTTTGCAACGGATTATTTTGTGGATGATTTTTCTGACAGTAGTTTTTTGGATCGTTGGGATTATGTTTTGGGGAACAATGATTATGGTGATAGTTGGCGAGTGGAAGAAAGTCATCTTGTCAGTGAGGTTGGTCACGGTGGTTCGTCTTTTTTGTATACTAGGGTTGGTGGTACCGCTTCTGAGTGTGTGATTACCCTTGATGTGAATAATTTAAGTGGGGTGGATCAGTCCGTGATGTTGAATGTTTCTGGTGATTATGGCGAATATTATATGGTTGATTTTCGATATGTTGATTCGTATTGGCCGCAGGATGGTAATAATATTCGTTTGTGGAAATATAATGGGGCATATGTTTTATTGGACTCTGCGGATCCAATGGATTTCAATAATTCTTTTAGCATGTCCCAAGGGGTGGTTCATAAGGTGAAGATTTTTTATGATTCGGAGAATATTAGGGTTTATTTTGACTCTATTGAGGTAATAAATAAAACATTGTCTGGAGGAGAGAGTATTATTAGCACAAAAACGGGATTGAGAGCTTGGGGTGGTGATTATGGTGGTACGGTGAAGAACTTGTTTGATAATTATAGGGTGTACGATGGTGACGATGCTGAGTTGGTTAATAAAATCATCATAGTTCCGGGATTGGGGGCGAGTTGGAACAGCCAGGCGATTGTTTACAATGAAGATGTCGGTGCAGATCAATGGAGAATGACTCCTTTTGTGGAGACATATGATGGTTTGACTTCTGCTTTTGAAGCCAAAGGGTTGGTTCAAGGAGATGATTTTTATGTGTGGAATTATGATTGGAGGCAACCGGTAGCGACGATTGCCGATAATTTTAATGACTTTGTTGACGGGGTTGTTGAGCCTGGAGAAAAAGTTGATGTGGCGGGTCACAGTTTGGGTGGTTTGATGGCACGGGTATGGTCGCAGGAAAATCTGAATAAGGCAGGCAAGATCATTACTTTGGGTAGTCCTCATTTGGGAGCAGTGGGAGCTTATGATGCTTGGAGTGGAGGGAAATTATCGGACAAGTTTGGGGTTAGATCAATTGCCCTAAATGTGTTGTTGCAACTACAGAAAGAAGGGGGTCAGACCAAGATTGATACTATCAGAAATTATGTGCCGGTTTTGAAGGATTTGTTGCCTACTTTTGATTTTGCCAAGATGGGTCGAAGAATTTTGCCTGTGGCTAGTTTGGAGAGCCAAAATATCTATTTGGCACAAAAAAATGTGACAGTATCTTCGGTGTTTGATAATTTGACAGCCATGGTGGCGGTAGATCAACAAACAAAGGAATGGATAAAATTAAAGCCAAGATCAATTTTTGACGAAGTTTTAGGTATTTGGCCGGATGGGAGGGTGACAGGTTATGATTTTGGGGTTGGTGATGGGACAGTGCTTAAAAAAAGTGCCAAGTTTGAAGGGGATGATTTTGTTGAAGTGAGCTCGAATCACGGACAGATGGTCAATGATTTGGTGGAGGAAGTGTTTGAGGAATTGTCTTTGGGTGAAGTGACGGCAACTCTTGGCGACGTGGAAGATTTATCTTCCAGTACGGTGTTTTTTGTTGGCTCTCCGGTAGATATGAACTTAACATGTGATGGTGATTTGTATGAAAATGACGGGGGTTTTGTGGTTTTTGACGGACAAAATTACAGTCAATGTGAAGTTAGTTTGTTGGCGACGGATGAGGGTGTGTATCATTTGGTGGTGGGTAGATTGGGCGATGAGGATAGTTGGCATTATTTTGAGGGAAACGTGGAGCTGGGTGACAATATTTTATTATCGGTTGATCCTGGGGATGGTAGTTTGGTGCTGGATTCGGCGACAAGTGATTTTTTGTACGGTTTGGTAAAGAGAGATTTGAAATTATTGGTGGAAGAAAATGGAGAGAATGATTACTTAACAGAAGCACTGAGGGCAGTGGAGGAAGAAAATTTAGATGATTTGGTGGGTGCGGTTTTTGCCTTTAGAAAGGAGGTGAAGGAATCTATGATTAGCGAAAGAATATTGGGGAATTTGGAAACTTTGTTAATGATAGAAAATAAGGGGACAAGCAGGAGCCAGGCTAGGAGTTATTATTTGAGAGCAATGAGAGCCAAGTCAATGGTAGACAGGAGAACCCGATTATTGAAAAGGAGAGGTTGGAGACCGGAAGTTTTTGGGGCTAACAGTTATGAGTTGATGACACAAAAGGTAGAGATGTTAAGGACTGATTGGAGAGGTGGTGATTATGCAGCGGTGATGGCTAGAGCTGGGTTAGTGTTGGAGCTGTTTGACGAAGTTTTGTAAAAGAGAATTAGGGGCGGTAGGTGCGTGGTAGAGAGGTTTGGTATTTGCCGTAGATGGTGATGGGGGTGTCCAGATCGGCCCAGGCGAAGATTTGGGCTACTTCTTTGGTTTTCATATTGACGCAACCGTGGGACATGACGACGCCAAAATTTTCATGCCAGTAAGTGCCGTGGAGACTGTAACCGAGCTGCTTGGGATAACTGCTGTTGTAGAAAAAAAGAATATAAGGAACATTGGGTAAATAATAATAAGTACCGAGTTCTCTTGACCCTCCGGACATTTTTTGTGATCTGATTTTGGTCCAGATTTTGAATGTACCGGTGGGGGTACGCCCCCAGGTACCGGTAGAAGTTAGGAAATCATAAATTTTTCGGCCGTTTTCGAAACCGTATACGCGTTGATTAGTCAGATCGATCTCGATTTTTTTGTCGGTGGTGGTTTGGCTGTCCCCTACCCCAAGGATGTTGGCGTCGGAGAACAGTTGAGTGGGGACGGGAACAGGCTGGTTGTTAAAAATGGCGATAGTGGCGTCGGCTTGATAATCGTTTTTGATAGTTTGGGGATCTATTTTGTCTTGAAAGGAAAGAAGGTGGGGTGATTTTTTGAAAACGAAAAGACCGAATCCGACCAGGAAAAAGAGAAAAAGGACTAATCTTAATTTAATTTTCTCCATAAATTAAGTTAGCACAATTTGGCAGGGTTGTAATATGATGGGGATATGAAAAATAATCAATATGAGGCTTAAGGGTAAAAAAGTATTTTTTTTTAAGTAGTTTTAATAGTGCTAGTAAAAGATATTATCTAATTTTATTTTTTATGCCTTGATATAAAGCGTGAGTCATTCTACTTAAGTCATATTCTGGTTTCCAATTCCAATCTTTTTTAGCAATACTGTCATCAATTTCCCGAGGCCATGATTCAGCAATTTTTTGTCGAAAGTCTGGCTTATAAGAAATTTTAAAGTTTGTTGAGATCTTTTTGATTTCTTCGACTAATTCCGCAGGAGTAAAACTAAAAGCTGAAAAATTATAACTAGTTCGGATGGTAATCCGATTTTTATCAGCAGCCATTAAGTCTATTGTTCCTTTGACTGCATCATCAATATACATCATTGGCAATTTGGTATTTCTTTTTAAGAAACACTCGTAACTATTTTTTTTGATTAAATCATAAAAAATATGGATGGCATATTCGGTGGTACCATCACCTGGCTTAGCTTTATAACCGTTAAGGCCAGGATACCGTAAGCTACGGACATCTACTCCGTAACGAAGAAAATAATATTGACATAATAATTCACCTGTTACTTTAGTCACCCCATAAATGGTAGTTGGTTCCAATATAGTGTGCTGTGGGACATTATCTTTGGGGGTAGTTTGACCAAAAGCAGCAATAGAACTAGGCCAGAAAATTCTTAAGTTATATTTGTTTGCCAGATCAAGAACATTTTTAAGGCCATTAATATTAACATCCCAAGCCAGAGTCGGATTTTTTTCTCCTCCTGCAGAAAGCAATCCAGCTAGGTGGTAAATTTGACCAATGTCATGTTTTTTTATCAAATCAGCCATTAATTGAATATCACGAACATCACCAATTTCTAAGATTCCTTTAAAATTGGGATCTATGGTTTTTCTGCCCAGAGCAACTATCGTATCAGATCCATATTTTTTTTGTAACTCTGGGATTAAATCACTACCTACAAGACCAAAACCGCCAGTCACTAAAATTTTTTTCATATGATTTTTTTGCTACTTATTAATTGAATATCAACATAATCAGTTAATCCCAATTATAATACAAATTATTAAAGAAAATTCCAAC
>CAYQNE010000001.1:18961-21206 GCA_964418875.1 uncultured Gammaproteobacteria bacterium
GGTGGTGGAGGTTGTAGACTATACATTATGAGAATTGATATCAAATCGGAAAAAGGTTTTGCCTTGGGATCTTTTATTTTGGAATTTGTCCAATCGATTGTACTGGCGGCGTCGGTTTTTGTGATTTTGTATTTGTTTGTAGCCCAACCCAACGAGGTTAAAGGGTCGTCAATGATGGCAAATTTTGTGGATGGAGAGTATTTATTGACAGATAAGATCAGTTATCGGATGTCTAACCCTCAAAGAGGTGATGTGGTGGTGTTTAAAGCTCCCCCAAGCGAGCCTTGTTCCGAAGATGAGTGTGAATATATAAAGAGGATTATCGGATTGCCAGGTGACAGGGTGTTGGTGAAGGAAGGGCATGTTTATGTTAACGACCAGATATTGCCGGAGGACTTTTTGCCGGTGGGTATTGATACTCAGCCCGGGGCTTATAGTTTAGAAGGAGTGGAGAAGATAGTGCCGGAAGGTTATTATCTATGTTTTGGAGATAATCGGCCGCATTCCCGTGATGGGAGGGAGTTTGGTCCGGTTATCAAAGATTCAATTGTGGGAAAAGCCTTTTTTAAGTATTGGCCGCTAAAATCATTGGGCTTGATCGAAGGGATTGATCTTTAACTGTCTTTTTCGGTAGGGACGAAATTTTTGCCACAAAGTTTTTGATAGAGGAATTGGATATTGGTAAATCGTTGTTCTACCGGTCCTTTAAATTGGATGGTGATTCGAGTGACAACATTGGTTTGAGAAATTTTTACGCCGTTTTGTTTGCCTTCGAAAGTTGACTGAAGATCTTCACCGATACGATCCAGTTTTGATTTGAGGAATTGGGGTAAATTTTCTTTGGTGATAGGAACAATACCTTCTTCGATTTTCTTTTTCATTCGGCGGGCAATTTCCTCGGCGCGTCTGACAGAAGCTTTTTCTTGTAGGATGATTTTGTAGGCCTCAATCATCAGTCTGGTGTCATTGATGCCCGATAAAGCTCTGGCATGGCCTTCGCTGATGAGGCCGGAGAGAAGTCCGTCTTTGAGGGCGTCGGGTAAAGTGAGCAGTTTGAGGGTGTTTATGATGTAAGGGAGGCTTTTGCTGATTTTTTGGGCAATTTGTTTGTTGTTGAAGTGAAATTCTTCTTTTAGGCGAAGAAAGGCCTTGGCTTTTTCGAGTGGGTTTAGATCTTTTCTTTGGACATTTTCAACGATAGCCATTTCCAGCATTTGTTGGGGGGTGGTTTCTTTGACGATGGCCGGAACATATTGGAGTTTGGCAATGCGGGCGGCTCGCCAACGGCGTTCGCCGGCAATGATTTGAAAACCGGCTGGAGTTTTGGCAATAATCAGCGGTTCTAAAATTCCATGTTCTTTGATAGAGGCAACCAGTTCCGAAATCGATTCGGGGCTGATAATGCCTCGGGGTTGAAGTGGATTGGGCTCAAGTTGGTTGGTGGCTATTTGACTGACGCCTTTCATCATACTAATAGATTACTATGAAAAGACGTGTGAAAAAAGAGGCAAAAAGCAATCAAAGCAGGTCAGTTTAGGCGTGAACCACAGAAACAAAGCTTCTTTTATTTTTTTTGTAGAACTTAACTACTCCGGGACGGATGGCATATAGAGTAAAGTCTTTGCCTTGTTTGACTCCCAAGCCGGGGTGAAATTTGGAACCTATTTGGCGAATGATGATTTCGCCGACTTTAATTTTTTGACTGCCAAAAACTTTAACACCGAGCCTTCTTCCTCGTCGAGTAGTTCCTTGTCTGGTTTTTCCTTGTGATTTGGTATGAGCCATGTGGGTTATTTAGACGCTTTACTTGGAGTGGTCTTCTTGGGTTTAGTCGCTTTTTTAATAGATATTTTAGTAATTTTAATGTCGGTTAACTGATGGCGAAAACCCATGGTGCGACGGTAACGGGATTTGGCTTTATATTTAAAGATACGCAGCTTTTTGCCTTTATAGTTTTTTATGACTTGGTATTTGACTATGGCGTTTTTTACCAAGGGTTGGCCGATTTTTGTTTTATCGTCATCGACCAACAGGAGAACTTGATCAGTGGAGGCGGTTTTTTTGTCTTCGAGCCCATGATTATCAACGGTGATAGTCTGACCTTCCTCTACCTGATATTGACTGCCAGAAATGGCAATAACCGCATATTTCATACCTGTGGATTATATCATAAGGAAGGAGAAATCGGTTGTCTATATAGAATATATGATTCCTAGAGAGAAGAGAAGGGAGATAATGGAAGATC
>CAYQNE010000002.1:0-10040 GCA_964418875.1 uncultured Gammaproteobacteria bacterium
TGCTCATGGCCTAAGTATGAATCCCATAGTCTTGAAATGCTCATCAAAGCCAAAAAGGCTTATTATTCCAATAGTAAGCCCATCATGGATGACCATACCTACGACACCCTTGAAGACATCCTCCGGGAAAAATCTCCCCACCACCGTATTTTCAAAAAAATAGGCAGTCCCGGTTTTGATACCGGCTGGAACAAAACCCCTCATGTTATGAATATGGGATCACAAAACAAAGTTTCCACCTACAAAGAACTGCTTAAATACTTTCGACTCAAAAAAATCCCCACCACCACTGACTTTATTGTCCAGCCCAAATGCGACGGTATCTCTCTGGAAATAATCTACGAAAAGGGACAAGTCGCCAGCGCCATCACCCGGGGCAATGGCAAAGTGGGGGACCTAATCACTCAAAACGTAGTGCTGATGAAAAATTTTGTCCCCAAATTAAAATCAACCTTCACCGGCTCCGTTCGTTATGAGATCATCGTCACCCTCAAAGACTTCAACAAACTAAATCAAATATCCCCGGAAAATTATTCCAACCCCCGCAACGCCGCCGCCGGCATTTCTCAACGGCTTGATTCTCAATTTTGCTCCTATTGCACTCTTTTGGCCGTCGATATTTCCTCCTCCCGAATCAAGTCAAAAAGTGAGGACAATCAAGTAAAACAAATCAAAAAAATGGGCATATCCACCGTCGAAACCCACCATTGTTCCGATCTTAATCAAGTAGAAAAAATTTACCAACAATTTTTAAACCAAAAACGTCAGGATTATGATTATGATATAGACGGCTTGGTGGTCAAAATCAACCCGGTTCGTCTTCAACAACGTTTGGGATCTCTCAACAATAGACCCAAATTCCAGGTGGCCTACAAATTCCCCGCCGCCACTTCTACCACCCGCATTAAAGCCATCCGCTGGCAAACCGGTCCTTTGGGCACCGTCACCCCCGTAGCTCAAGTCGAACCGATTGAACTTTCCGGCGCCCTTATCACTTACGCCTCTCTGGCCAACTACCAATTAGTCAAACAAAAAAATATCAATGTCGGAGATGTAGTTAAAATCTCTCGTCGCGGTGATGTCATTCCTTACATCGAAAAGGTCGTCAATAAAATTAACCAGGGCACCGTCAAAATTCCTCAAAAGTGTCCCTCATGCAAACACCAACTCACCAAAGAAGACAAATTTCTTCGCTGTCCCAATTCCAAGCTCTGTCCCAGCCAAACCCTGGGTAGTCTCAGGCTCTTTTGTAAATTTTTGGACATTAAAGGCATCTCCACCAAAACCATCCAAAAATTGGTCAAAAACAACCAGGTCAAACTCCCCGGTGATTTTTATCAACTTCAAATTTCTGATATCAACCACCTGGCCGGCTTGGGAGACAAATCCGCCATCAACATGATCCGCCAAATCCAAGCCAAAAAAAATATTACTCTGGCTCAAGCCTTCACCGCCGCCGCCATTCCCAATTTCAGTGCCAAACGAGTCAGGCAAGTTATCAAAGCTGGCTTTAATACGCCCTCCAAAATCATTAACCTAACCACTAACAAACTAGAGTCTTTACCTGGTTTTCAGTCCACTTTGGCCCAAAAAATCATCAATGGTATCACCAGTAAAAAACCGGTCATTAATTCCATCCTATCCCAAGTAAAAATCAAGACCAATAGTCAATCATCTAAACTTACCGGTCTTTTCTTTGCTGTCACCGGCACTCTTTCCCACTCCCGAAAAGAAATCACCACCAATATTGAATCAGCCGGTGGCCAAGTGGTTAGCGCTATCAGTAAAAATACCGACTATCTGGTCTGCAACCAAAAAGTCTCCAAATCATCCAAATTCATCACCGCCAAAAAATTAGGCATAAAAATCATCTCAGAAACCCGGCTCCACCACCTCATCTCTTAGCAGTCGTTCACCCGACTGCTAATAACAGTCTCAAACCCAGTTTTTCCTATCTTTCCCATACTTTTTCATACAAAATACTACTTTCTATATCAAAACCTGAGTGTTACAATAGATTAGTGACCGTCTATACTCTCTTTTTTTTAAATCTCATCATCACCCTCCTTGGCGAAATCAGTCTGCTTTTTTTTCTCACCAGAAAATACTTCAAAATCAAAATCAAAACAATTCCCTCCTCTCGCCTCCTTTTTGCCGGCATCCTGACCTCCTTCTCCACTCTGCCATATCTCTGGTTTGTCCTCCCCACCATTATTTCTTCCTACTCCTTATATACCCTCACCGGAGAAACCTTTGTGATTATCACCGAAACCATTATTTATCATTTCGTCCTCAGACTAAGCCTCAAAAAATCCTTTACTTTATCTTTCCTCTGTAATCTTTTCTCCTTCCTTTTAGGTAAAATAATCTTATGAAAGCTTTTATCGGTCTGGGCAACCCCGGCAAAAAATACCAAAATAGCCGCCACAACCTGGGTAATAACATCATCCTGAATTTATTTCAGGACCTCAAACTAACCCCCCACAATCACCCCAAACTATCCGCCAGTGTCGCCAAATATCAAAATAATCTCTTAACCATTACTCATACATACATGAATGACTCCGGCCGCTCTGTTCAAAAAATTTTAAATTATTTTAAGATAACTCCCACCAACCTCTACATTATCCACGACGACCTTGATCTTGGGGTAGGGGACTACAAGATCCAATTTGACCGGGGACCGGCCGGACATAATGGCATTAAATCAATCATCGACCATTTGGGCACTCAAGCCTTCCATCGCCTTAGAATCGGCATCGACCACCCCCAAGACAACACCCCTTCCGAATCTTATGTTCTCCGACCCTTCACTCCCACCCAAAAACCCATCATCAACCAAACTATTGATAAAATAATCCCTGAAATCAAAAACCTGATGGCTGGCTCTCCCACCACCAGCCCACCGACCATTGTCCGGGCCCATAGTTCAGTTGGTAAAACACGTCAATCGCATTGATGAGTCGGGGGTTCGACTCCCCCTGGGTCCACTTTACTTCATCATAACCAAGTATAATTACTCATGGCCAGAAAATCCCCACCTGCTTCTATTAAAGACCAGCTTGACCTTTTCAAAAAAACCTTAGCAGGACGAAAAAAATATGTCAAAAAAGAATTTCAAGCCTATGGTCTTCAACTGGCTGAAAACCTGGGTGACTGGAAAAACCGTTCCCTCTATATCCGTCTGGCCAAAACCGTTGATCGTCATCTACTGGAAACCGCCTTTCATTTCGTCACCGGCCAAACTCCCGGCACCATCAAAACCCCCTACAAGCTGTTTATGTGGAAACTGAAACAACTCCGACGGGAAAAAACCTCTAAAAATACACCGAAATAAAAATACTATATGTATTGACAGTGGATGTACACAATGATAAAATTTAAACAGTGAAACTTGAAATAGAGTTTAGTGAAGAGAAAAATTTGCTACTTCAACAAACTCGAGGCATTAGTTTTGACCAAGTAATTAGCGCTATTGAAAATAACAAAATATTAGATAATTTAAAACACAAAAACATAAAAAAATATCCGGAGCAAAGGATATTGGTAATTAAAATAAAAAATTATGTTTACGCCGTACCTTATGTAATTGATAAAAGAAAAAAAATTATTTTTTTAAAAACAATTTATCCAAGCAAAACACTAACAAATAAATATTTAAAAAGGAAAACAAATCATGAAAAAAGTCAATCCAAAATTAGACAAACAAGAAAAGAAAATTGAAAAAGCATTGGAAAGAAAAGAATTTGTCAGTGCCTCTAACCTAAACTCAACCAAACATCTTTTCAAAGAAGCCGCAAAAAATTACAAAGAGTTACATCAAACAAAAAGAATAACGATTCGGGTTAATCAAGGAGATTTGATCAAAGTAAAAGCCAAGGCAAAAAGAAGTAATATCCCATATCAAACATTATTAAATGCCTTAATCCGTCAATTCGCCCAAAATAGGACTTCAATACAGATTTAAGCCTAAAGATCCTGATACAATAAACTTGTGAAAAAGAAACACTGGCAGGCTTATTTCAACCAACATACCACCTTAGTACTCCTATTAACTATCGCCATCATCCTACCCATTCTTGGGCTCGTCTCCGCCCTACCTCGCAATAGCTGGGGTCAACCAAACTTTTCTCGTTTTCTTAAAACCAAATCAACTGATTCTTTAAAATATGACGCTAAAAAAGATCGACTGGTTACCCCCACTACCCAGGACATAAAGAATGAAATTATCCTGGCCGGCCAAATTGACGCCGCCAAAGTCGCTACCGTCAAATTTCAAACATCCGGTCGGCTAGCCTGGGTCGGAGTCAAAATAGGGGACTACGTCAAAAAAGGCCAAGCCCTGGCCGGTCTCGACAAGCGCGAATTGAAAAAAGAACTAGCCCGAGAATTAAATGATTATAAAACCGGCCTCCACACTTTTAACGACGTCCAAGATCTATATCAGGAAACCAAAGAGAGGTTCCTGGTTACCAACGAAATCCAACGAATCCTGGACCGAGCCCAATACACTCTCAACAACACCGTCATCGACTATGAACTTGACGAAATCACCTTAAAATACTCTACTTTAACCACCCCCATCGATGGCATTATTACCGATATTGAAGAACCTTACCCCGGCATCAACGTCACCCCCGCCACCGCCGAAATTACCATCGTCGACCCTGACAGTATCTATTTTACCGCCGAAATTGACGAAGAAGATATCATCACTGTCAAACAAGGCCAAAAAGCCACTATTAACCTTGACATTGATCCTCAAAACAGTCTCAACTCTCACATCATCCACATCTCCTTTATTCCCGTCTCCGGTCAAAGCTCCACCGTCTACCAAATTAAATTTTCTCTCGACCTTGATAACAGCCTTTCCTTTTATCGCCTGGGTATGAACGGTGATGTTACTATCATTACCCAACAACAAGACCAAGCTCTCACTTTACCCATTGAGGCTATTTTCGAAGATGAAGATCAAAAACTGGTTCTGATCAAAAAACCGGATGATTCAATTGACGAAAAAGAAATTAAAACCGGCATCGAATCAGACGATTTTATTCAAATCTTAGAAGGAATCAACCCCAATGACCAAATCGTCATCAAAAAAAGATAAGGTTCTCCTCAAGCTAAAAAACGTTTCCAAAACCTATCCCTCCGGTAAATCAGACAAACACCTTTTCTACGCTCTCAAAGATATCAATCTTGTCATCAGGCAAGGTGAATTTGTTTCTATTACCGGGGCCTCCGGTTCCGGCAAGTCCACTCTAATGCACATCATCGGGTTACTGGACAACGCCTCCCAGGGACAAATTATTCTCGAACACAAAAACATCTCCGGTCTCAAAGAAACCCGTTTGGCTCAATTACGCAATCAAAAAATCGGCTTTGTTTTCCAACAATTTAATCTTTTGCCCAAAACCTCCTCTCTGGAAAATACCATCTTGCCCTTACTCTACTCCGACATAGTCAAAAAAAAACACCGACAGTTGGGCAAACAAATGCTTGATAAGGTCGGCTTATCCGACAAACTACCAAACACTCCGGCTCAACTTTCCGGAGGAGAACAACAACGAGTTGCCATTGCTCGAGCTCTTATCAACCAACCTAGCCTAATACTGGCCGACGAACCCACCGGCAACCTTGATTCCAAATCGGGCCAAGGAATCATGCAACTCCTCAAAAATCTACACCGCGAAGGCAATACTATTATTTTTGTCACCCACGATCTTGATCTAGCCAAACAAGCCAAACGCACCATCGTCCTTAAAGACGGACAAATCATAAATTAACTAGCATGCTTAAACTAAAACCATCACCAGCCGACCTGCTCCGTTCCAGTCTCCAATCTATCTTTAAAAACAAAATCCGCACCTTATTAACCTCTCTGGGAATCATTATTGGCGTTACTTCCGTAATTCTCCTGATCTCCATCGGCAACGGACTTAAGTCTTATATCAATGACCAGTTCGAAAGCTTGGGAGCCAACAATATCTACATCTCACCCGGAAAAATCTTCAATCGCAGTGGTCATTTTAATCGTGAGGCCGGTTTTTCCACCGTCACCTTCAATCAAAAAGACCTGTCTGCTCTCAAAAAAAGTCTCAAAAACGTCAACTACATTATTCCCGTCAGCCAAATAAGTCTAACTTTAAAACAAGATAAAAACACTATCGACGTCAACCTCATCGCCACCACCCATGATTATGCCATGGCCCAAAACCAACAACCATCCTCCGGTAATGGCCGCTGGTTTACTCGTCAGGAAGAAAGTAAAAAAAGTAAAGTGGTCGTTCTTGGTACCCAAGTTGCCACTGATCTTTTTCCTGAGGGCAATCCTCTGGGCAGGAAAATTACCGTCAGCGGCAAAAAACTGAAAATTATCGGCATCCTGGACAGCCTCGGTGGTGGATTTGGTGGTGCCAGCCTTGACATCAACATCTATCTTCCCTCAACTATCGGCCATGACATCATCGGTAATCAAAACATCCAAACCATCATGGTCACTGCCAAAACCAAAATCCAGATTCAACAGGTTCAAGACGATATCGAAAAAATCATGCTCAAAAAATATGACCCGGACGCCTTTTCTGTCTACGACCAAAGTCAAATCCTCTCCAGTATCAATACTATTTTAAGCACCATGACCATCGCTCTGTCGGGAATTGCCGCCATCTCTCTGGTTGTCGGTGGCATCGGCATCATGAATATCATGTTGGTTACCGTTACCGAACGCACCCGCGAAATCGGTCTCCGCAAAGCCGTCGGCGCTTATCCTCAGGCCATTCTACTCCAATTCCTTTTTGAAGCGGTCATTCTTTCCGGTTTCGGTGGAACCATTGGTATCCTGCTCGGCTCTATCGGCGCCAAAATCATCAACAACTTCTTTCCGGCCCAAATCACCACCGGTTCCGTCATACTGGCTTTCGGAGTCTCCTCTCTGGTCGGAGTTATTTTCGGCGTCGCCCCCGCCCGCAAGGCCAGTAAATTATCTCCCATCACTGCTTTACGCTACGAGTAATCTGCTATATTAGTTTAACTGTGAAACAAGAACTCAGGCGTCACCTCATCCCCCTATCTCTCATTTTTACCATCATCTCCATTATCTGGATTTTTAACCGGGTTTCTTATTATCAGTTTATCTATCTGCTCTTTGGTTTTGGCTGGGGAGCCTTTTTCCTCGATCTTGACCACCTCATCTTTTGGCTCTATCTCCAACCCACCCTACCTCAATCCCGCCAAGCCCAACAATATCTTAGACAAAAAGACGCTAAATCCCTCCTTCAGCTCTTGGTAAAGACCCATCACACTCACACCAATCTAGTTTTTCACCACTATTTTTTCCAAACCACTTTAATCCTTCTCTCCATCTTCATTATCAGTTCCTCCACCGGCGTTTTCACCGCCGCCTTCGTCACCGCCCTCAACCTCCATCTCATTGTCGACCAGCTCTATGACTACAAAAGCCACCCCCGCCATTTACAAAAATGGCTTTTTGCTCGAGAAAAAAAACAATTACCCATCAAATATCTGACTCACTACCTTCTCTTTTTTTCTTTAATTAATTTGCTCTTTATCATCATGCTGACCAAATCAACCCTATGACACAATTTAACCAACAACTTTTCCGTCAAGCCCTGGCCTATCTTCCTCCCTCTCAAAAGGATCTTCTGCAGGATGTCCAAACTATCATGTCCAACTTACAAAAAGATTCCATCCACGATTATTCTTTTTTGGTCGCCCCCGCCGCCAAAGCCTATGAAGGGTACCTAAAAAATTTCTTTCTCCAAATTGGCCTGATTGACCAACGGCAACATGACAGTACCCGTTTTCGGGTGGGAAAAACACTTAACCCATCCCTCCGCTTCAAACGTTTTTCCGTCTTCCAAAAACTGGCTGATATAGATAACGACGGGGAAGAATTGGCTGAAATACTTTGGGATGGCTGGAAATATGCCAGAAATGAAATCCTCCATTATTTCCCCAAAAACCTAAAAAAACTAACCCTGGACCAGGCCAAAGACCGAATTGCCCTCATTCTAAGCGCCATTATTCAATCATCTTTGTTTTTAAAAAATAATTATCAAGCCAAATATTAATCTGCTATAATCAAGACCATGTCTGCCACAATCACCATTGACCCGCAAAAATGCATTGGCTGTCAAACCTGTGTCCAGTTGGATCCTGATACCTTCAAAAATAACCCCAAAACCTTCAAGGCTGAAGTAAAAAATCCCATTGTCACCACTAAAAATAAAGCCATCATTGAATCTTGTCCGGTTGACGCCATCTCCATTAAAAATTAAAACAACATGACCAAAATCAAATACCTTAAGGTTCCGCTCAAGGCCGTTATTTTCTTTTCTGTTCTCTTGACATTAACCTCCTTTTATTCTGGTCTGGCCTACAACAAACTCCGCTCCGGCAATGTTGGTGGTGTCAGCTCTGACAATATTTTTGATGCCACTAAATCCAAAAAACCCCAACTCCAATTTTTCACCATGAGTTTTTGTCCCTACGGCAATCAAATGGAAGACATTTTAAAACCCGTCTTCGATCTCATCGGCGACCAAACCGAAATCAAACCACAATATATTTTTGACAAAATTAGTGACTTGCCCATTTACTGTAAGAGTAGAACCGGCGACCCGACTCAGTGCGCCACCTATGTAGAAAGTGGTTATTTTAAAAACACTGCCGAATGCCAACAAACCATTGATAAAAATTATCAACAATGCACCAACGAAAATTCTTACATTAAATCCGCCACCGGTGATTATTACGCTTCGCTTCATGGTCGGGTCGAAGCCAATCAAAACATCAGAGAAATATGCGCTTGGAATCAGTCTGAGGACAAAAAGAAATGGTGGGATTTTGTCGACTACGTCAATCAGAACTGTAACTCCCAAAATGCCGACACTTGCTGGGAAGAACAAGCCAAAAAAGCCGATCTGGACACCGGCAAAATCACCGAATGCTTTAATCAAGAAGCCATTGATTTGATTGAAAAGGAAATTGCCTTAACCACTGAACACCAAGTCACCGGCTCTCCCACTTTACTGATAAACCAAGTTCGCTTCCCCCCGGAAAGCGCTTACTCCCAAACTGGCGATGGTTCTCTAAAAATCGGCAAAAAAACTTTCACCCAAGATAAATATCGCACTCCTAATGTTATCAAAGAAGCTGTCTGTGCCTCTTTTAATCGAACCCCCAAAGAGTGTAAAACAGAAATTAGCGCCCCTGATATCGCCGCCACCGATGGTGGTTGCTAATGAAAAAACTCAATTCACACCAACTCAGAAGCAGTCGAATGGGGGAGAGCAAAAAACTACAACGAAAAATCAACCGCCACCCTATCGTTCTGGTCCTCGACAATGTACTTGATACTTACAACATCGGTTGTTTTTTCAGATTGGCCGATGCCATTGCCGCCAAAAAAGTTTACCTTTGCGGCCCTACCGTCACCCCTCCCAATATTAAAATTCATCGGGCCTCTGTCGGCACCTGGAAATGGATACCCTGGGAACACTATGTCAAAACCACCAATTGCATAAAACAGCTAAAAAACCAAGGCTACCAAATTATTGCCTGCGAACAAGACAAAAACAGCATTGACTGGCGAAAAGCCATCTACAAAAAACCGATAGCTCTGGTTTTAGGCAGTGAGTCAAACGGCATTGATAAAAAGGTTTTAAAATTATGCCACCACATCGTCGAAATCCCCATGTACGGCATCAACCGTTCCCTTAACGTTTTAGTGGCCGCCTCGGTTCTAGCTTACTCAATTGTTACTCAAATCAAAAAAACCGATTAGCACTAAAAAACCCTATTTTTAGGCCTTATTTTTAACCCAAATTTTACCTTAAATTCTACCTATCCATCCAATAAACTTGCCCATTGTAAAGCTATTTTTTCTTTGTTAGACTTAAACAAGAAAATATCTGTCTAATTTTGTCTTTTATGGCCCCAAATAATAAATATACCAGCGAACAAATTATTGTCCTTGAAGGTTTACAGCCGGTTAGAAAACGCCCGGCCATGTACAT
>CAYQNE010000002.1:10140-18867 GCA_964418875.1 uncultured Gammaproteobacteria bacterium
AAATTATTGTCCTTGAAGGTTTACAGCCGGTTAGAAAACGCCCGGCCATGTACATTGGTTCCACCGACACCACCGGACTTCACCACTGTCTAACCGAAATCATCGACAATTCCATCGACGAAGCCCTGGCCGATTTTGCCAAAAACATCTGGGTTGTCATTCATCCCGACAATTCGGCCACCGTTGCCGACGACGGTCGCGGCATCCCAATTGACATCATGCCCAAATACAAAAAGCCGGCCCTAGAAGTCATCATGACCACTCTTCATTCCGGCGGTAAATTCGAAGGTACCGCTTATAAGGTGTCAGGCGGTCTTCATGGTGTTGGTGCCGCCTGTGTTTCTGCCTTATCTTCCGATTTTCAAGTCGAAATTCGTCGTAATGGAAAAATTCACTATATGGACTTTTGTCGCGGTAAAGTAAAAACCAAGTTAAGCCAAATTCCTAAAACCAAAGTCAAATTACTCAATAAAATCCTACCCAAAAAAATCGACGGCACCACCACCACTTTTACCCCTGATCCTAAAATTTTTAAGGAAACTCTCGAATTTTCCCGAAAAACCATTCTAAAGTCACTCAAAGACAGAGCCTATCTGACCAGTAAAATATATTTCCATTTCTATGATGAGCGGAATAACAGTCAAAAACATTTCTATTTTGAAGGTGGCATTGTCTCTCTTCTCCGTGAGCTCAACAAAAAGAAGGAAGTTGTCCACCCCCCCATTTATATCCACGACGAGAAAGACGGCATCGATGTTGAGGTGGCCATCCAATACAACGATACTTTTAAAGAAAACATAACCTCTTTTGTTAACATCATCAACACCCACGAAGGCGGATCTCACTTAACCGGATTTAAAATGGCCCTAACCCGAGCCATCAAAGACTATACCAATCAAAAGGAATTGCTTAAAAACAAAAACGATAACATCACCGGTGACGATACCCGCGAAGGCTTAACTGCCATCATTTCCATCAGAATGTCCAGTAAAGACCTTCAGTTCGAAGGTCAAACAAAAGGCAAACTGGGTAACTCCGAAGTCCAACCTATCGTAGCCAAAATCGTTCGCCAACAACTAATCACTTATTTTGAGGAAAATCCGGCCGTTGCCAAAGCCATTGTAGGCAAATCCATACTGGCCATTCAAATCAGAAAAGCCGCCAAAGCCGCCAAGGACGCCATCATGAAAAAAGGCTTGTTCGACTCTCTTGGTCTTCCCGGTAAACTGGCCGATTGCCAATCTAAAAATCCCCAAGAATCCGAACTTTTCATAGTTGAGGGAGATTCAGCCGGAGGATGTTTTTCCGGTAACACTAAAGTGGCTTTAACCGATGGACGCAATTTAAACTTCAAAGAGTTAGTTAAAGAAAACCGTCGAGGTAAAAAAAATTACTGCTATTCCATTAATAAACAAGGATCAATTGGTGTCTCGCCAATCACCAACCCTCGTCTGACTAAGAAAAAAGCTTCTGTCATAAAAATTATCCTTGATAATAAAGAAAAAATTATTTGTACACCAGAACATCTTTTCATGCTCCGAGACGGAAGTTATAAACAAGCCTCAAAATTAACAGTCAATGATTCTCTAATGCCACTAAGAAAACAACTGTCAAGAATAGGCAAACGCATCACCATCAAAGGTTACCAAATGATATTTGATCCGGGCCAACATCGCTGGCTGTTCACTCATGTTTTAGCCGACGAATACAATCTAAAATCCAAAGTTTATGCTGTCTCCACCGGAAACCACCGACACCATATTGACTTTAACAAACTTAACAATAACCCTGATAACCTTACTAGGTTACCAAGTAAAAAACATCTCGATCTTCACCGCCAACATGCAGAAAAAACCCTGCATACACCGAAAGTCAAAGCCAAACTTCTCAAACTCCACCAAACAATCGAATTCCGCAATTTAATACGAAAAAGAATGACCACCCCAAAAATGAGGAAAATCCTTAGCCAAAGAGCAAAAAAACAATGGGAAAACCCAAAATACAAAAAATATATGCTCCAAAAAATTTTAAAATTTTATAACAACAACAAAGAATATCGCCAAAAAAACAATACTCTTTTGAATAAAAATCAGTTAAAATACTGGAGTAGCAAGAAAAATAGACAAGAACAATCACGGCGCGTTAAACTCTTTTTTCAAAACCACCCTGAACGAAAGAAAATTCTCAGTCAAATAGCTAAAAAACTTTGGAATGACCCCGCCTTACTTCAATGGCGTCGCCAAAAAACTAAACAACAATGGATCCCCAACCAAACTTATCTAAAAAAAGCCCTATCATCCTTGCATCAAATTTACCTAAACTCAAAAATAATTGACAAACTTGCATACGAGGAATTAAGAAAAACCACCAACGACAAATGTTTGCTCCGTTATCAAACCATCTGTCAAAGATTTTTCCAAGGAAATGAAAAAACCTTTCATCAAGCCATTATTTCTTATAACCATAGAATAAAACGAATCATTCCTTTGACCAAAAAAATGGATGTCTACGACATAGAAGTACCCACAACTCACAATTTCGCTTTGGCATCCGGCATCTTTGTACACAACAGTGCCAAACAGGGGCGTGACCGCAAATTTCAAGCCATCCTGCCTCTCTGGGGTAAAGCAATTAATACCGAAAACATGCGCCTGGATAAAATTGTCAACTCTGTCAAGCTCAAAGATCTCATCATCGCTCTGGGAATGGGAATCGGTGAAACCATCGATACGGGAAAGTTACGCTATCATCACATTATCCTGATGTCAGATGCTGATGTTGATGGTGCCCATATTTCCACCTTACTCCTAACCTTCCTCTTCCGTCACATGCCCTACACCATCGAACAAGGCCATGTCTATCTTTCCATGCCTCCTTTATACAAAATCAAACAAGGAAAAACTTCCAAATACGTCTATACCGAAGAAGAAAAGGAGAAATACATGAAAACCATCGATCTAAATAAAAAATACGATCTGCAACGATACAAAGGTTTGGGAGAAATGAATCCCAAACAACTCTGGGAGACTACCATGAACCCTGCCAGCCGTATCCTCAAAAAAATTACTATCAAAGACGCTCAAAGAGCCGACGAAACTTTTTCCACTTTGATGAGCAAAGATGTTCCTCCCCGAAAAAAATTCATTAAAACTCACGCCCATTTGGCTACTCTAGATATTTAAACCAACATGACTTCAATCGACGCCAACATCACCAAAAGCAAACACGGAAAAATTCTCACCGTTGATATCGTCAACGAAATGGAAAAATCCTACCTGGACTACGCCATGAGCGTCATCGTTTCCAGAGCTTTACCCGATGTCAGAGACGGTCTCAAGCCGGTTCATCGTCGCATCATTTATGCCATGCACCAAATGAAACTGACTCCCGGCGGTCGATACTCAAAATCCGCCAAAGTGGTCGGTGAAGTCCTGGGTAAATACCATCCCCATGGAGACCAATCCGTTTACAATGCCATGGTCCGCATGGCTCAAAGCTTCTCCCTTCGTTACCCTTTAGTTAACGGCCAAGGAAACTTCGGCTCCATTGACAATGATCCTCCCGCCGCCATGAGATATACCGAGGCCAAAATGGCTAAAATTGCCGCCGATTTGGTTGTTGATATTGAAAAAGAAACCGTCGACACCGTCGACAATTTTGACAGTACCATCCAAGAACCGACCGTATTACCATCAAAAATCCCCAACCTACTTCTAAATGGAGCCGACGGTATAGCTGTCGGTATGGCCACCAAAATCCCTCCCCACAATCTGGGAGAGATTTGCCAGGCCATCGATCTCCTCCTAAAACAAGCCAGCTTGGAAACTGACAAAAGCACTATAGAAATCAAACCCCTCCTGACTCAAAAACAAAACACCCGCGACCAAGTCCTCACCCCGGTCAAAATTCTGGAAAATCAACATTTTAATCTGGAGACTAAAACCACCGTAGAAAACTTATTGACCACAGTTCAGGGCCCGGATTTTCCCACCTATGGGGAAATATACGGCCAAGAGGGCATTCGTCAAATATATTTAACCGGCCGGGGTAAGTTCATTATCCGAGCCAAAACTGATATTCAAGAGATTAAAAACGGCAGAACTCGCATCATCGTTACTCAAATTCCATACCAAGTCAACAAGGCCGACCTGGTTCAAAAGATCGCCCAACTGGTTCGTGACAAAAAAATCTCCGGCATCTCCGATCTCCGCGATGAATCTGATCGTCGCGGCATCAGGGTAGTGGTTGAAATCAAAAAAGGCGGACGACCGCGGTCTGTTCTTAATAAACTTTTCAAATTTGCCAACCTCCAAACATCCTACTCCGCCAACATGTTGGCTTTGGTTAACGGAGTACCTCAAACCCTCAACCTGCGCCAATTCCTCTTGCTATTCTTACGTCACCGGGAAAACATTATTCGTCGTCGCACCATCTTTCAACTCAAAACCGCTTATATGCGCAGTCACATTCTCCAGGGCCTCAAAATCGCCTTGGACAATCTCGACGCCGTCATAAAAACTATCAGAGCCTCCAAAACCGTCTCGTCGGCTCGTGACAACCTAATATCCAAATTTAAGTTTACCGACCTGCAGGCTGAGGCCATCTTAGAAATGCAGCTTCGCCGTCTAGCCGCCCTAGAAAGACAAAAAATTGAAGATGAATACAAAGAAATTACCAAAACCATAGACGGCCTAACCACTCTGATCACCCAAGAAAAAGCCATGATCAAAGAATTAAAAACAGAAAACCGTCAAATATCCAAAAAATATAGTGATAAACGTCGCACCAAAATCTATATCCGCGACCTCAAAAAATTTTCCGAAGAAGATCTGGTAGCTGATGTTCCCACCCTGGTCACCTTAACCCAAACCGGCTACATCAAAAGAGTCGCCAAAGATACTTATCGCAGTCAAAAACGCGGTGGTATCGGTGTTGTCGGCATGACCACCAAACAAACGGATGAGATTGACTGTATCCTGTCAGTCCAGACCCATGACGATCTTTTATTCTTTACCAATCGAGGCCGAGTTTTTAAAACCAAAGTCTGGGAAATCACTGACAGTAGCCGCCAATCCAAAGGTCAAGCTGTTATCAACCTCATCAACCTCAGTTCGGATGAAAAAGTTCAGGCTATTCTTCCCATCAGCAAACAAACCGACCAAAAATTCATCCTTTTGGCCACTCAAAAAGGTGTGGTCAAAAAAACCTCCATCAAACAATTCCAGAACATCCGCCAAAACGGCTTAATCGCCATTAACCTCGACAAAGACGATCAATTGGCTTGGGCCAAACTTACCAGTGGAACTGATTTTGTCTTCCTGGTCACCAAAAACGGCAAATGTATTCGCTTTCAAGAAACCGACACCCGACCCATGGGTCGACACACTCGAGGCGTTCGCGGTATCCTACTCAAAGAAGAAGATCAACTGGTAAGCATGGATGTTATTCCCGAATCCATCGAAAAAGGCAAAGACATGTTCCAACATATTCTGGTCGTCACCGAAAAGGGGATTGGTAAACGCACCAACGCCTATCTCTATCCTCTACAAAAACGCGGCGGTATCGGTGTTAAAGTCTCCAATCTAAGCAAAAAAACCGGTCGGGTAGCCACCGCCCGAGTTGTTAATCAGAACCATCAACAAGTTATTTTAGCCTCCAAAAACGGCATTACCATCAAACTTCCCCTGAAGAATATTCCCCGCCTCAGTCGTAACACCAAGGGAGTCATCCTGATGCGATTTAAAACAGACACTGATAAAGCCAACGCCATGACCGTTTTGGAAAAATTCGACCCCACTCCCACCAAATAGTCTTTCCTGCTTTGACAAAACACCCCCTCAGGCCACCTTTTGCCCCATATATATTATAAGATTATCTTTGGTTTTATTATAAGATAAGACAGGCACCATCCAATCACTCATGTATAATCAACTGATACACACCAATAGGGTGGGGGACTGAAAAAAATTGGTACTATAAGACACCTATTCTGATCCAGTCTGAATTGGCAATAATAACCTCTATCTGCCAACAGGGTATTAAATTCAAATTTTAGCCTATTTTACTGAAAAAACAGACCATCTATCCACCAAACACCACCTTCGACCTTTTTCTCAACCATTTTTCTAAAAACTCCCCAACTATAGGTTAATACAAAATTATTTATTTCCCCGATGAAACTTTTCATGCACCGCCTTTAAATGGACATCAGTCACATGGGTATAGACTTGAGTGCTGGCAATATTTTTATGTCCCAAAATTTCCTGCACTGAACGCAAATCAGCCCCCGACCTTAACAAATCCGTCGCCAAAGAATGTCTTAAGGTGTGGGGAGTGGCTTCCACCGGTAACTTTGCCAGTCTGACATAAACCTTCACCATTCTTTGCACCGATCTGGCCGATAATCTAACCGACTCATCATCGTCAACCAAATTTCTCTTTTTAAAATTTACAAACAAAGGCTTAAATTTATCCCGCCTTCTGGCTAAATACCTTCCCAAATAGGGGACTACTCTCTTGGAAATAAACACCACTCTGGCCCTACCCCCCTTTCCAACCACTCCGAATTCTCGACTTTTCAAATCAATCTGCTGTCTATTTAAAGCCACCAGCTCCGAAACTCGCAAACCGGTGGAAAAAAGCAACTCTAAAATTACCCTATCCCTCAAGCCTTTTTCAGTCGAAGTGAGTGGTTGATTCAATAATCGATTGACCTGCTTTTCATTTAAAAATTTCAGAGACTTATCCTTACCCTTGGGCACATCTAATTTCTCCGCCGCCAACACCGATACGCCTTTTTTGGCCAACCATCTTAAAAATGAACGAATAGCAATCACATAATATCCCTGTGTTACCGGCTTTAATTGCCGTCTTACCAGCTCCAAGCGAAACTTTCTTACCGATTCCACCGTTATATCATCCAACCCGGCCGAACTTCGCCCCTCATCACCTAAAAATTTTACCAACTCATCCAAATAATGTTTATAATTCCGAATTGTTAACGGCGATAAATTTTTCTCCACTTCCAAATGCTCCAAAAAATTCCAAACCATTTTCCTCAAATCTTTATCCACATCCATAAAATATCTTAACATCTTTGCCCCCCTCCATATTTTTCCGATTGTTCGCCGTTATTAATCACTATACTCATATCCACGCATATAAAGATAGCCCCCATCTCTTTTTCATCGCCCCCAGGACCGCTAATAACTTCATACATATTTTTAGCCTTATTTTCCACTATTTTTACTCCTCACCCATCAAAAAATCATCCAGGGGAGTCAAAAACCGCTTTTTAAACCTAAAAAATTATTAATAGCCACCAGACAAACCGGGGTAGTATTCCAACCTTTTTTATTTCAAAAATCAACAATTAGCCCTTATATAAAAACCACAAATCGCCAATTAATAATTGGCATTTTACCACTCCCCTCCATGTCTCAATTTTAGGTGTGTCGCAAAAGATACATTGTGCGACGTACAAAAGAGTCATATCACCCCTAATGGGCAACTGGTCATATTTTTACTCAAATCATTCCCCATTATCCCATCCATCAATCAAAATTAAACCTCAAAAAACATCCCATCGACACCATTACTCTATCCCTCCCCCTGATACAGTCAGCATTTTGCCGGATTTCCACATAAACTATATCAAACAATATCATTAATGCGTGAAAATTATAGGATATATTGTGAAAACATAATATATTATAGGACATCATATTATGGGCTATCACTCCCCTGTTTCACCTGCTAACCCCTAAATTTTCCCCTACCTATCAAAAAATCCCCTTTTCTATATACCAAAAAACTAAACATTTTGTCATATATTGAAAACCAGAATTTGGAAATTGTAAATAAATCAACACCCCCTCCTCCGCTCTTCCCTACCTTCATATACAGTTTTCACCTATACACAGGTAATAAATATATATATTAGCCTTAACTCTCTTACTATTTTCTGTTTTTTATCTCCACCTGGTCACCAACAAAATCCCCAATACAATCGCCACTCCTGTCCACAAAAACATCAAACTGGTCTTGCGAAATAATCTACCTCTTATATCAGCCTGAATTAAACCTGATAACACATATATGGCTGACACCAAATAAATCGACCCCTTAAATATCCCCACCGGCCAAAAAGAAAACACCAACGCCAACTGTGACACCAAAAACCCCGGCACCAACACATAAGACAATCGCCGTTTCTCCTTACCATCATCCGGCAATTCTATGGCAATCACCCAAAATTGATAAGCAAAAATCAAACTGGTCAACCCCATCACCACCAAAGAATTAACCCAATAACTAAAACCAAAAGAGTACAGAGTATTAAACAGAAAAAAACAAGCCAAAAGCAAAACAATCAAGCTGACGGTATACGCCGCCCGATAGAGTGGCACTGTCTTAAAACCAATCGCCACCATAAACACATTTTCTACCAAGAAAATAACATAAATCACCGTTCCAAAAATAACGGTTAACACCAATCTTCCCACAAAATTAAATGGCAACAAGGCTGTAAACATACTAAAACCAACAAAAAATATCAACGGTAAAACCACCGATATAAACCTCAAGCCCAAATCATCTCCAAGTATGATTCCCAAACCAAACCATAAACAAAAAATCACCAGCACCACCCCTACCGCCAGACCATAATTTCTCGATTCATAAGGCAAACCCAAAAAGGAATAATAACCCACCGAGACCAAAAACGAC
>CAYQNE010000003.1:0-15413 GCA_964418875.1 uncultured Gammaproteobacteria bacterium
AGAAAATAAGGGAAATGTAAGCGACTTCGGGAACCTGACTTTGTTGATAGATGACACATTTTCCCGGATCAATACCGACAGAAAGATAGTCAAGGACCAATCCCCTAACCCTATCATTGATAGTGCTGGTTTTATCTTTGGTAGGAGCAGTAGTCAGAGTGTGAAGGTCGGCAATGATAAAGTGACAGTCATATTTATCCTGAAGTTTGACCCTGTTTTGGAGAGTGCCGACGTAGTGACCTAAATGTAAAGGGCCGGTAGGTCGGTCGCCGGTGAGAATTCGCGGTTTGTTAGTCATGATGGCTAATTTTAGCATCTTGTCTCAATTTTGGTATAATAGGCTCCAGTTTAACTTTTTGTCTGTAGACTTGAGTCGAAGGGCAGGAGAAACAATGAAAAAACAAAATCCAGAACTTAAAGCAGAAAAAAGAGCCTTATTGGGGAAGAAAGTAAAGAGATTGAGAGCAGAGGGAATAATTCCATCAACGCTTTATGGTAAGGGAATGAAGTCGGAGTCAATTCAATTGAAAACAAGAGATGTAGAAGAAATTTTTGCCGAGACGGGAGAGGCGGGATTGGTTGATTTGATGGTGGATAAAGAAGAGTCGTTACCGATTTTATTGAGAAACCCTCAGTATGGAGTAGTGAGCGATGCCTTAATTCATATCGATTGTTATAAGGTGGACTTGAAAGAGAAAATTATTGCCAGCGTGCCAATTGAGTTGGTGGGTGTATCCCAATCGGTTAAAGATGGCAATAGCTTGATGCAAGTAACGGATGAAATAGAAGTGGAGGCGTTGCCGACTGATTTGCCGGAAAAGATTGAAGTGGATTTGGGGGCCTTGAAAACAGTGGAAGATACGGTAACTGTAGCTGATTTGAAAATTGGTAACGAGAAAGTTGAAATTAAAAACGCAGCTGACCAGGTGATTGTAAAAACTGAAGAACCCAGAGAAGAAGAGGTGATAGAAGAAGTGGTGACGCCAGGTGAAGTGCCGGCCACAGAACAAAAAGAAGGCGAAGAAGGAGTGGAGGAAGGCAAAGAAGGGCAGGAGGAGGAAAAGAAAGATCAGCCAGAGACTGGCAAGGACCAAGCTGAAGGGAAGAAGGAAGAGAAAAAAGAGCCGGAGAAAAAATAACTATTTTTTTAATTGAAGATAAAACTGGTTGATGTCATCTCTAATGGGGTCGAGTTGGCGGGCTTGATTGAGGGATTGTGAGGCCAGTTGCTTATCCCCTATTCTCAGTTGAAGTTTGGCCAATTCCAGCCAGTCTTCGATTGTCTTGTCGGTTTTGGTTAATAATCGGTCGATGTTTTGTTGAATTTGATCGGGGTGATGAATTGATTTGTAAAAATCGATATCGATAGGATCTATAGAGGGTTCTATTTTGTCGGCATCAGTCCAGTTGTTATTTCGGGCAAAGAAAAACCAATCATTAAGATGACTATAGTAGCGGTCACCGACAGACAGAGATAGAGGGCTGATGCGATCGGGAGGAAAGGCAAAAAAATAAAGATTAAAAAGCAGTCCAAAGGAAAAAAGTCCATAAACAAGGTATTTCATCGGATGTGTGGCCATGAAGAGGTGGCCAATAGTGGTTCATTTTTGATAATGGATGGGGGGAGCTGTTGGTAAATGGTTTCGGTAACGAAAGGAGCAAAAGGGTGGAGGAGTTTTAGTTGGGTTATGAGGAGGCGAAGTAAAACGGGGATAACATCTTCTCCCCTATCCTTGGTTTGTTCAATATAAATATCACAAAATTGATGCCAAAAAAATTGGTAAAGTTTTTCACTGGCCTGGCCAAAGCGGTAATTTTTGATATCTTTGGTGACAGAGGTGATGGTTTGGTTTAGTTTTTGGATAATTTTTTCATCATCGGGGTGGAGTTTGGTTGGAAGAGTGGAAGTGATTTTGAGTTTAGGGTTTTTGTCACGGAAGCGATCGATGATGATAAAAATGAAACGAGAAGCATTCCAGATTTTATTAACAAAATTACGTTGGGCTCGGATTTTGTCCTCAGATAAGGAAATATCTGAAGCCGGAGCCACACCGTAAACCAAGGCCAGTCTAAGAGCATCGGCGCCAGATTGTCTAACGGTTTCGCTGGGGTTGATGACATTACCTTTTGATTTGCTCATTTTTTGACCTTTTTTGTCAACTACTTTGGCGTGAAGATGGATCATTTTGAAAGGTGTTTTGCCGGTAAGATAAAAACCGAATATCATCATCCGTCCCACCCAGAAAAATAAAATGTCCCAAAGAGTATCCATGACACTGGTGGGGTAAAAATAGTTGAAATCAGGAGAGCTTTTTTGAGGATTTTTGACATTAAAACCTAGGGTGGTTAAGGGCCATTGACCGGATAAGAACCAAGTATCAAAGGTGTCGGTTTCTTGTAAAATGTGGTGACCGTGACATTTAGGGCAGATGTTTTTGGGATCTTTTACTAAATAATTTGAGTCAACGGGAGCGTTGAGGGACTGGATGCTTTTTTCGATTTGGTCGAAGGAATATTTTTCTTTAATGTCTTGGTATCTGGCAGAAATAATTTGACCTTTTTTGTCGATAAAATTAACCTGAATTTGAGGATTACAATCAAGACAATACCAAGCCGGAATTTGAGGGCCCCAAACAATTTGACGACTAATATTCCAATCTCTGATATTTTCCATCCAATCAAGATAGGTTTTTTTGAAGCGGTGGGGAAAAACCTTGGTGGTGCTTTTTTTGATTGACTCAATAACCGGTTTGGCCAAGGGCTTGGTTTTGACATACCATTGGGGTACGGGTAAGGGTTCAATAATATTTTTACAACGATAACAAACACCAACGGTGTGATGGAGGGGTTCGATTTTAACCAATTTACCCTGCTTTTTTAACATCTCAATTGTCTTGGCTCTGGCTGGCTTGGGGTACAGACCGTCAATTTCATCAATGGTGTTGACCATTTTTCCGGAAAGTTCGATACAAGAAATGACAGGTAATTTGTGTTTTTGGCCGATTTCAAAGTCGGTGGTGTCGTGGGCGGGGGTAATTTTGAGAGCGCCGGTGCCAAAATCAATGTCTACTAATTCGTCTGCAATAATCGGTATATTTTTATTTATGAGAGGAACAGTGGCTGTTTTGCCGATTAATTTTTTGTATTTTTTGTCCTGGGAGTTGACGGCAACAGCTACATCGGCAAAAATTGTTTCCGGTCTGGTGGTGGCAATTTGAATGGGGCCGTAGTCAAGATAATAAAGAAAATCGTCCTTTTCGACATGATCTATTTCCAGTTCGGAAAAGGCAGTACCGCAATGAGTGCAATAGTTAACAATCCTCTCACCTCGGTAGAGGAGTTTGTCGGCGTGAAGTTTTCTAAAAGTGGCTAAAACTTGTTTGACTATTTTGGGCTCTAAACTGTAATGATATCTGGTCCAATCGAGAGAAAACCCAAGTTCTTTTAACTGAAACTGATTTAGTTTCCGGTTTTCTTCAACGAAATCCCAGATCATTTTGTAAAGAGTTTGGCGATCATAGTCGAACCTGGACTTGCCTTTTTGAGCCAGTTTTTTTTCAAAAACATATTGAGTTTCAATGCCGGCGTGATCGGCGCCGGGGAGCCATAAGACCGGTTGACCCAACATGCGATGATAACGACAAAGAATGTCCTCAACAGTAAACATGACGTGGCCCATGTGCATGGGATCACTGGCATTGGGGAGAGGCAGAATGATGGTAAAGGGCTTTTTTTTCTTATCGATTTTAGGAGTGAAGGCGGAGTGTTTTAGCCAGAGAGAATAAATTTTTGATTCCGAAGAGGGATCATAGTGCTTGTCCATGGGCTTATTTTAGCACGGAGGCAGGCGGAAAAATGATAAAATGGCCCCATGAAAATCATAAAGTTGGGAGATTATGAAAAAGCGGTAGACGAGGCGGTGGAGGTGATAAGGGAAGGAGGATTGGTGGTATTCCCGTCGGATACGATATATGGCTTGGCGGTGGATGCCACCAGTCAGAAGGCAGTGGATAAGCTACTGGGATTTAAGGATAGATGGACAGGAAAGGCAATTTCGGTGGGGGTGGCCGACAAAAAGATGGCTGAAAAGTATATTGACCTAAACAAGGAAGCGGAAAGAATTTATGATAATTTACTGCCGGGACCGTTTACGGTGATAAGTCGAGGTAAACATAAAGTGGCAACCGGAATTGAGGCGGAAGATGGGACTTTGGGAATAAGAATAGCGAATAACAAGTTTATGTTGGATTTGGCTAGAAAATTGGGAAAGCCGTTTACGGCTACATCGGCAAATTTGGCTGGACGGAGCGGGCATAGTTCTGTAAAGAGTTTTTTGAAAAGTTTGTCGGGACGGAAGAAAAAAATGATTGATTTGATAATTGACGGAGGTAAACTACCGAAAAAGAAATCGTCAACGGTGATAAATACGGTAGGGAGTGAAATTGAAGTCTTGAGAAGAGGAGATGTGGTGATAGGTCAAGGTCAAAGTTTGATATCAAAGTCAGAGACGGAAACAAAAAGAATTGCTGAGTTCTTGTTGAAAAGAAATGATGAGGGGAGAAAAGTTCTGGTGTTTGGATTAACGGGAGATTTAGGAGCGGGGAAAACGGTTTTTGCCAAAGGCGTAGGAAAAGCACTAGGGATAAAAGAGAGAATCAAGTCCCCTACTTTTGTGATTTGTAATGAATATGACGGAGGAAAATTTTTGCATTTTGATTTATATAGGATTGAAAAAAAGGGTGAATTGGAAGAATTGGGTTTTTTGAAATTGTTTTCCGGGGGAGGAGTGGCTTGTGTGGAATGGCCGGAAAAGATGGGAAGGAAAATGTTTGAAAAATTAAAAAAGAGAGTGAATTATGTGGGGGTGCGGTTTGAATATGTGGATGAAAAAACGAGGAAAATTTTTTATCTGATATAATAAGTTATGGGTTGGCCTAGAAGAGAAACTGTTAGTGAGGCAACAGGTAGGCGTGTGGAAAAGATGGGAGGTATTCGGGTACGCCGAGATTATCACAGGGAGGAGATGGCATTGGCGATAAGGAAAGGAGAGCATCGTACCTTTGTTTTTCATAGGACCAGAGCTGAGAGACTGGAGAAGCAAAGAGGCGAGCTTGTAGGGGCGGACTTGCGACAATCACTGGTTTTGGACGTTGCCGGCATGAAAATAAGAATTCCGCTTAGTAGTAAGGTGATTGCTAGGAACTAGAGAATACGAAAGGTGGAGAAAAATCGATTACAGTCAGACTTTAGTTCTTCTTTGGTGTTGTGGACACATTGGATAGTATATTTGTTGCCGTCTTTTTGAATGTCAACGATAGTTTGGAGATTGATGTCATAGCGAAAAGTGTTTTGACCGTCGATTTTGAAAATAGGAGTAAATTCACGACCGGGGTGTTGCCAAGACCAGTCGGGGCCAACATGGACAGCAATACTACCGGCGGGAGAATAAAAAGTGTAACGATTGATCGAGCCATTTTTGTCTTCATACAAAGTCCGAGAGGAAGAATATTCGACAGTAAAAGTATCAGTGGGGCTAGAGAAAGTCTGATAGTCGGGAATGGGAGTAGGTGAGGGTGGTGGAAGACCAGAAGGAGAAGCCGAAACAGCAGGGGTGTCCTCGGTTAGAAAAGGAATGAGTGATGGAGAGGCAGTGGAGGCAGGCGAGGTGGGGATAAGTGGATAAAAAGAATCGGGAGTGGCTCCGATGCTCGCCGTTGGCTCGAGCGGAGTGCCTTCGGCAGTGGGCGGGTTAAGAGGGGGTTTGACACCAGATCGAATATTAAAATAGAAAAAGTAAATGGCGACAGCGGAAAGAATGATAAGAATAAGAGAGAGGAGCAGGTAGGGAGGTTTTTTGCCCAGTTTGTTTAAGTCGGCTCTGGCGGTGTACATAATTTATAATACAACAGATGAGTAAAGTTTTGGCGATTGAGACTAGTTGTGATGATACCTGCGCGGCGGTGTTGGACGGTGATAAGATATTATCGAATATAATTTCTTCGCAGGTGGATTTGTATAAGAAATGGGGAGGAGTAGTGCCGAATATTGCCAAAAGGGCCCATAGTGAACGAATAGAGACGGTAGTGGCCGAAGCTTTGAAAAGAGCTTTTAGATTGAAAGCACAAAAATATGCCGGTGATTATATTGCCGAAGGGATGAAAAAAATTGATTTGATAGCGGTGACTTATGGGCCGGGGTTGGCGGTGGCTTTGGGAGTGGGAATTGATATGGCCAAAGAATTGGCAAGAAACTATGGGAAAAAACTGGTGGCGGTAAACCATGTAGAAGGACACATCATGAGTAACTTTTTGAAGAATAGTTGCGGGAAGCCACTAAGAAAGATAAGATTTCCGGCTTTGGTGCTGACAGTATCGGGAGGACACAGCAAGATTGTATTGATGAAAGGAATAGGAATATATGAGGTGGTGGGAGAAACTTTGGATGATGCGGCCGGGGAGGCTTTAGATAAAGTGGCTAAACTGATGGGGTTGGGGTATCCGGGGGGGGCGGTAATAGAGAGATTGGCGAAAAAGGGTGATGAGAACTTTTTGAAGTTACCCCGGCCAATGAAGGGAAGAAAGGGTTTTGATTATTCTTTTTCTGGGCTGAAAACCAGTTTTTATTACACTATTAGAGACTGGAGTAAAGAAAGAATAAGTGAAAATTATGAAAATTTGGCGGCCAGTTTCCAAACGGCGGTGTTTGAAAGTTTGTTGGGTCGATTTGAAAAAGCGGTTGATTACTATAAGCCGGTAAGTTTGTTGGCCAGTGGAGGAGTGACAGCCAATGTGGAATTGAAAAACAGATTGAGGAAATTGGCCAGAAAGAAAGGATTAGTGATATGTCTACCTTGGGATAAAAAATTAAGTACCGACAATGCGGCTATGATAGGAGTGGCGGGATGGCATAAAGCCAAGAGAGGCGAATTAGTAAAAAATGTGGATAAATTAGATCGAGAGGCAAGGGCGGAGTTGGGGTAAAAAGATATTTCCATCTGTATATTGACTTCTATAGGATAGTTTGTTATGCTCCTGACAAGTATTACACAGCGTAGTACCTTGCACTTTGACCTTGTCCTGTTTTGCTACGGGACACAATAACCCCGAGGAGGGTAAAGTAATGAAGATTCAGATAGGACCATGGAGTTTCTCTATATCTCGTGGACCGGTTTTCTCCAAGGAGAGCATTCTGAGCCTGTTGGAGAGGGCCAATGTTGACCTCAAGTCGATGACCAGTCAGGTTCGTGGCGAACTGGCGGCTTGTGGAACGCACGGCGCAGAGGCAGCAAGGATTCTTGCCGATGCGAAGAAAGCGTACAGGGAGGCCGTTCGACTCGCCACCGTCGAACTCAGGAAGGCCGAAAAGGAGAACACAAGAGTCATGGCCAGAGTGAGCAGTGAAAAGGCCACCCTGACGGGGTTGGTCGATTCGTTGACCACTCTTATCGGAAAATAACCTCCCTCCTCCGGCAGTGGCCAGTGGGCAAATTTCATAGCAATATGAGACTTTATCCCGCTCGCTGGTCACAGCCAATTATCCCCCGGTGGAAACTACACAAAGTACCATGAGGCTTCTTGCCTTTTTTTGTGTGTGTTTCCGCCGGTGTTTTATTTATGGGGTATATTGGTAAAAACCGTGAGAACCGTTTTTATAATAATTAAGATTGGTTAATTTTTCCAGTAACGGGCAATGTCGAAAAAAATTTTGACGGTAGAAGGGTGTCGAAGAAGAATTTGAGGAAAAAATCGAAGCGGAACTTGGTGATGACGAAGTAAATCAATTTGTTCTTCGGTTGTTAGGCGATCTAAAATTTCTAAGAAGGGTAAGCCATCACCGACAGTTTTGGCGGCAACTCTACTTCTGGTCAAAGCATTTTCAAGACGAAAATTAAAGCTTTGAGCTAGATAATCAGCGTATTCCCGGGGAGTACCTCTGCGGTGGATTATGCTTGCCAGATGTTCAGAATTCCTAACGACAGGGGCAATGGCGTCACCGACGGTAGGAGCATTGGCCATGGCTTTCTCGCCATGGGGGAAAACATTGACCCAACCAGTAGGTAGATGAGGATGTCCCTCAAGACCAAAAAAACCGGAAATAGGGGCTATTTTCCTACCAACTGTGATTAAACCTTGTCGGGTTAAGCTATTCAAAAGTTTATTGTAACTGGTGGCAAAATCCAATTTTGGAAATTGCCAGCGAAGACAATAGTCACTGTGAACAACTTCTATTCGTCCGTCTCCAGCGGCACTAACCCAAGATGTTTTCCCGGTTCCCCTAGCGGAGATGGGATGAAACATGGTGGTGTTTCCATATTCTGCGTTGATTTTACCTTCATAAAGACCGCCATAAGCGTAAGCGACAATGGAATTTTGATAGAGTCGACGGGTTTCGAAATTAGGGAAAGAGAGCTTTTCAATACCAGCGCCAGTGGCGTAAACGGTGGCAAAACAATCGATTGATCGAGTTGAGCCGTTAACATTATATGTGACTGTGCAATGGTGAGGGGCGTTATCTTGGATATCAGTAACTTGGTGGGCAAAACGAATATCAACCCCAGCTGAGCTGGCTTGGTCAAGTAAAGATGTCAAAGCAGAATCGTGGTCGATAGCTTGAGCAAATGGTTGGGGATATTGTGGGGTGGGTTTAACATGGCAAATGTGATTTTGGTTAAGGTTGTCCAAATTGAGAAATCGGACCGTATTGAGGTCGGTGGTAACGGCATCTTGGATACCGGCGCTTTGGACAGCTTCTGACAAGGTCATCTCCGCCCTTTTGGGGTGGTTGTGAGGAGGTAGCGGGGTCGGTCTGGTTTCTAGTAAAACAACCGGTGAACCTTGTTTTCTTATTTTAATGGCTGCATCCAGACCGGCAATACCGGCACCAACGACAATCACTTTTTCCGGGTCACCGAGGGGGGTGTGATTAAAATGAGAAATTTCTATGGACATTTTTATATTTGGCCGATTGTACCATGAGAATATTAAAAATGTGGGAAAACCCAAGTTTCTGTCTTTATATTGACTTTTATAGGATAACTTATTATACTTTGGTCGTATTACAAGGTGTAGTACAGGGCACATTGAATATAGGTCTTACTATTTTGTAAGATCACATACTTGAGGAGGGTGGAAATGCAGCATCCCAAAGATAGAAGCTTTCATTGGTCGTTTGAAGGTTTACGCGCATTAATCTCATTCATAGGTAGGGAGCCGAAGCCTACTGTCGAAGATCTGTTAAAAGCGGCCGGAATAGACCAAAAAGATGTCCCGGTTATCTGTGAGGCCGCCAGGGAAAAATACCAAAAGGAAATGACCAGAGCATACGAAATGGAACAACAGGCCAACGTGGCTCATGTTCGGGCCATGACGAGGGCTAGATTGGCGGATGAAGCATGGGAGAAGGCAGTGGAGGAAGCCGAACGGATTCGGAAAGCGGCCGAGAGAGAAATTGCAAAAGTGGATCCGCTGTTCGAGATATCGGACCTGATGAAACATGAAACGATAAACTGATCCTTACATTTCCCTTCCCCTCTTTAATCGTGACCAGCGGGCAAACTTCGCAGAAACGTGGCGATTTCTTCTCCGCTGGTCATGATCAGTTCTACCGGTAGAACCACATAAATACAATTGGGCCTTCTTGGCCTTTTTGGGTGTGTTTCTGCCGGTGTTTTATTTGGATTGGTATTGACTTAGATGCCGCGACGAAAAACGGCGGCCCAGGGGACATAACTGCTGCTAAAAGTTTGCTGATTAAGAGTTTCCCTTTGACGAGTGACAATCCAATCGAACGAGGTTTTGATACCGGCGACAGCATATTCTTCCCGAACCAATTCACCCGGGGGTAGGGTGGGATCGTCGATGTAACGAGTAGGCGGGGCGGCTTGCCAACCCCATTTTTTGTAGTTGTCTATAAGCACTTGGCGATCATCGGAGGTACCGTAAAAGTCGTAAGTTAAGATTTTATTGACACCGTCATAAGTGCTTTGGATAAGGATATGGGCCGGAGTATCGTTTTTGAATCTAAGATCAGGACTGGGGATAAAAACGGTGGCATCATAACCCGGATCACGATCCTCTTCGTAATAGGAGACGCGGAAAGCATGGGGACGACGTTCTAAAATTTCGACACCGGAATCGAGCATAGCCCGGAAAAAAGTGGTGGAAACTTGGCAGATTCCCCCACCAACATCGAGTTCAGTCTTACCTTGACGAATGATATAGGCCTTTTTGTAACCTTGCTCCAAAGTTACCTCCCCCAGGGCTTCAAGAAAAGAAAAGGTTTTACCAGGAGAGACCAAGACATGATTAATAATGGAAGCGCCTTTTTGGATGTTGTGGTTTCGAATGCTGGCAGAGTGTTTAAAAGTGGAAGTGCCCCGACCCAAAAGTTGGTTGATGCCCAGGGTGTTGACATCTTGAGTCTGGACCAAGGGAGGAGTGTTTTTAACCGGAAGGGGAAATGATAAAGAGGCGGAAGATGTGGCCATTAACTGATTGATGAGAGATGGTAGAGAGGAAATCAGACTGTCGGTGGCGATCTCTAAGCCGTCTTTGGCGGGACGGAATTCGACAACCTGATCATTTTCAAATTTAAAAATAGCATTGACGGGATCTCGATGGAGGCTTTGAGCCAAACCCTGAGAAAATTGCTCAATTTTGGGTTGGTTAAAATCGGTATAAAAATCAATCCAAGAAATGAGGGTGATGGCGTCAATAGGAACATGGTCAAAATCCCCATTAAAAAAAAGGGTTTTGTTGATTAGTTTTTGGGCTCGGGCTTGGTTTTGGGCTAATTGCGACGGGGAAGGAAGACGGCCGACTGATCGTAAAGAAATGGGAATGGCGGAGGTGTCAAGAGAACCAAGATGCTGAAGGATGTCTCGTCGGAGATGAATGGTGTCCACTTCCAGACCCAAATTACCAGGGAGAACGGTTATTTGTTTGGGGGCAACAGATGAGGATAATTGAAGCTCAGTGGGAATAAAGGGTTTGTTTAATTTGGCCGATATGGTGGCGATTTGAGTATCCAGAAGATCGGAGTCGTAATCAATGATCAGTTGATGATTTTTGATAGAGAAAAGGTTTTTGATTTGTGGCCAGAGGGATTGACCAGAACGAAAGTGAAAAAAGAGCTGATCGATGGTGGCAGAATAATTGATGACGGCGGAAATGCTGGCGGTATGGATAATGATTTCGGTGGAGGGTGAATTGAGAACAAGCTGAGAGGGTAAAGAAAAGTGAGAAGACAAAATTCTTTTGGCAGAAACGGAGTCGAGAAAAGAATAATCTTTTTGTAAAAGAAAGGTGCGAGGCGGGGTGTTTTGGGAAAAAGAATAGACAGCAAAACAGAGGCAAAAAAGACTAAAAAAAAGGGCAGATGAAGTGACTAGAATGGTCGGTTTGATTTTCATTCAACTATGATCGTCCATGGCTTGATTAGCCAAGGTATCGGCCAGCTGATTGTGATGACGGCGGATATCTTGGAATTGGATGGGCAGATCGATTTGGACTATCAGACTTTTAGCTGAGTTAAAAAGAGGTAAAAGGTTTTTGGCTTTGACTTTGTATTGGCCCTTGATTTGACGAATGATGAGTTGGGAATCGGAAAAAAAATCAATGGAGTCGATTTTTAGCTGAGAATGGTGATTTTTTAGCCAATTTAAGGCGGCAATAAAACCTATGTATTCGGCCTCATTGTTGGTCTTGATACCTAAAAATTTGGCTTCTTGATGAATGGTTTTTCCGAAAGCGTCGGCGACGACGACTCCGTAACCGGAAATTCCGGGGTTACCACGAGATCCACCATCGGTGTAAATATTGACTTTCATAGCCTATGATAACAGGGGGCGGGGCAATTATTAAATTATTGAATTATTAAGAAGGCAAAAGAAGGGCCGAGTGGTTAAGGGCCGAGTTTTTGGTTATGATATAAGGGTGAAGATTGAAGAGATTAAGTCACCGTTACCCAGCCGAGTGCCTCAAGGAGTAAAAGAGAGTGTGGCCCAAAAGCTGGCGACGGGAGAGGCGGGGAAGGTGGTGGAGGGAGGAAAAAAGTCATCGACCAAAATGGTGAGTCAGGTGAACGAGCCGGAGAAAAAGAAGATGGCACCATGGATTAAAATAGCTGGGGTAGGAGTGGTTGTAGTGGTGGTGGGTTTGGGGCTGGTAAGTCTGCTTGGTATGACGGGGTTAAAGAAAGAACCGGCAGTGACGTTAAATTACTGGGGCTTGTGGGAAGAAGAAGCGGTGGTGGAGGGAGTAATCGCCGATTTTGAATCAAAAAATCCGGAAATAAAAGTGAATTATACAAAAAGTTTCCAGGACAATTACCGAAGCAGGTTGGCGGGAAGACTGGAAAAGGATGCCACTCAAGTAGAGGTGCCGGATGTTTTTAGAATTCATGCCAGTTGGTTGCCAATGTTTACAGATAAATTGGCGCCGGTACCCAAAAGCACTGCACAGGGGCTGGGGCTGGAAGAAGACTTTTATGATGTTTATAAACGGGATTTGAAAAGAGACGGGGCTTTTTTGGCGATACCACTGATGTATGATGGCTTGTCGTTGTTCTATAATAAAAAACTGCTGGAGGCAGGAGGAGTAAAATTACCCAAAACCTGGTGGGGACTGGAAAGCGCGGCGGAGAAATTAACGGTGAGAGATGAGGCAGGGAAAATTCAAGTGGCGGGGGCGGCTTTGGGTTTTGTCGAAAATGTGGACCATTGGAGTGATATCGTGGGGCTAATGATGAAGCAAAACGGAGTGGAGTTAGAAAAAGATAGCGTGGACAGTAATAAAAAATTAGAAAATGTGTTAGCTTTTTATACCCTATTTGCCACTAAAACAAAGAGTTGGGATGAGTACCTGCCGGCATCAACTCAACTTTTTGCCAGCGGGAATTTGGTTTTTTATTTTGCCCCATCATGGAGGGTGTTTGACATCGAACAAATGAATCCGGACTTAGAATATGGGATAACAACGGTACCACAGTTGCCGACACTGGAAAACGTACCTCCGGATCAAATTGATGATTTGTCGGCGGAGAATTTAACCAATGTCCACTGGAGCAGTTACTGGGTGGAAGGAGTAAACAATAAGAGTAAAAACAGGGCCGAGGCTTTTGCTTTTTTGGAGTATTTGGCCTCTAAAGAAGGATTGGACAGAATGTATAAAACGGCTTCTCAAATAAGGGCTTTCGGGGAGATAAATCCAAGAAAAAGTATGATGGCGGGGATGAAAACAAATGATAAGGTGAAGGCTTTTGTGGAAGCGGCGGATTATGCTTCAACCGGATGGACTTGTTCCCGAACTTTTGACGATGGTCTAAATGACCAAATGAATCAATATTTTAAGGACGCTATTAACAGCATGGTACTGGGAAAAAGTAGGGTGGAGGCGGTGGCGCCGGATTTAAGAAATGGTATAAATCAGCTGGTGTTGAAATATCAATTGAATTATTAACAAAATGATTTTAATAAATTTTAAAATTTATAAACAAAGCTTTTCTGAGGGGGCGGTGGAACTAGCCAAGATGTGTCAGGAAGTGTCCCAGAAAACTAAGGTGGAAATAATTCCGGTGGTATCAGCTTTGGATGGGTGGCGAATCAAGTCTGAGGTGGGGGGAAAAGTATTTTTACAAAATGTGGATGAATATGAGGAAGGAGCTAAAACCGGCCAGATATCTTCGGTGGCGGCAAAAGAGTTAGGCCTGGACGGAAGTTTGCTTAATCATTCAGAATGTAGGAAAAAACCGGGAACGATAAGGAAAATGGTTAAGGCTTGGCCTGAAGGTTTGGTGTCGGTGGTTTGTCTTCAAAGTTTGGGGCAGGCGGAAAAATGGGGAAGGAAAATAAAAGCTGATTTTATAGCCTATGAACCCAAGGAGTTGATTGGTAGTAAAGATAAGTCGGTAGCTTCGGAAAAAGCCAGTGTAATCAAAAAAATGGTTAAAATTTTAGAACCAACGCCGGTGTTGGTGGGTGCAGGCATACATCAAGCAAAAGATGTAGAGGTGTCTTTGAAAATGGGAGCCAGGGGTATTTTGGTGGCTTCGGATGTAGTCAAGGCGGAAGATCCTCGAAAGGAACTGCTGGAACTGGCAGAGGTTTTCCGTGTATAATCAGTAAATATGGCCTCAATTGATAATTTATTGGTATCGTTATTCGTCGACGAAGTTGTCGGTGGGTTTATCGTCACGGTACCGCCGGGGCACGTGGGTTGTATTTACAGTATTTTTCGAGGAGTGATCAAAAATGTGTGGCATCCGGGGATGCATTTTAAGATTCCGGTAATTCATCGGGTAAAGCTTTTTAACGCTCAACTGATTGAATATACGATCTCAAAAGACGTCATCTTGAAAGATGATGGCAAAGAAGTGATGGGAGATGAAGTTATAAACGCGGTGACGGCGGATAATAAATTTGTGATGGTGGAGGCAACGGTTTTAATCAAGCTGGATACGGAGAGATTGCCGGAAATTTGGCAAAATATTGGAGAAAATTTTGTATCTAAAGTAGTGCGACCGGTAACCAGAAGCAGAATCAGAAAGGTGATAACCAATTATGAGTTGTCAAATGCTTTGTCGATTGACCGGACAAAAATTGAAGAAGAGATCAAAGAGGAACTGCAAACATCGTTATCAACTCATGGATTACATGTAGATAATTTTTATTTGAGCTCTCTGACACCGATTGAAGGTGAGGCGATGGAGGAAAAAGTGGCGAAGACGGAAGAGGCAGTAGAAATACCAAAAAATAAAGAGGAAATAAAGAAGGGTCGGGTAATAAGCGGAAATGTGCCAAAGCAAAGAACTGTTTAACCGGCAACGGTAAAAGCCCAAATTTGACTGGTTTTAGGTAGGGTGCAGGCGGCAGATCGAATGGTGGCTCCGGTAGTATAGACATCATCAAAGAGAATAATGTTGGGAGGGGGCGAGTGACGAGTTAGTTGAAAGACGTTCTGAGGATTTTTTATTCTCTGACGAGGAGGTAATTTTGTTTGGGGAGGGTTGAATCTTGAACGGGTAAGGACTTGAGGATTAAAGTGGAGGCCGAGGGTGGTGGCGATAAGTTGACCTAAAAGATAAGATTGGTTGAAGCCGCGCCAATTTTGACGGTAGGGATGAAGAGGAACAGGGACAAGACAAAATTGGTTATCCTGCCAAAAAGACAATAAGTTGGGGAAACGAGTAATCAGTTGATGACAAATTAGGTCAGATAAGTCGAGACTTAGGTGGCTAACGAATTTATATTTGAAGTCGACCAAACAGCGCCTGATGCTACCGTCGTATTTAAAAAGGGAGAGACGGCCGACCAATGGTGGGGGAGGGAAAGGGTCCAGGGAGCGAATAGTCAGTTTTTTGAGACAGGAGGAGCATTTATAAGAACTGGAGTGATGGCAACCGTAACAGCGGGCTGG
>CAYQNE010000004.1:0-14737 GCA_964418875.1 uncultured Gammaproteobacteria bacterium
AACCCCATTTCTGCCACTTCTTCTTTGGTCTTTTCCGTTGTCGCGTCTTCCTCTTCCGCCTTGTTTTCGTCAATCCCTCCTAAAAACGCCAAAATCTCACCCCTTTGTTTTTTATCCGAAATATCTACCTCCCTTTTCCACCCCTTCGATTCCAAAACTTCACTTGTCGCTTCTTTTAATTTTCCTAATTGCTCTTCCCCTATTTCTTCGCCCGCATCCAGTTTTTTCAACCAAAACAGTACACTTTCGATCGTTTCGTAAACGGCACCCCCTCCCAATTCCTCTAAATCAGTTCTTTTGGTTACATTTGCCACACCAAATTATATCAATCAATTCCCCAACAATTCATCGTAATCCGGTTTTTTTGTCTTTGTTGTATCCTCAACCGTCTTCGGTACTAACCTACCCGGCTTTACTGATTTGCCTAAAAGTGTTTTTTTCACCCCCGTCCCTATTGTCGCCGGAGCCGGCGGGGCCCCATTTTCTTCCGGCTTGACAAATTCAACCATCGGTTTTTTAGCCGCTAACTGTGGCGGTTGTGGTATTTGCTTTTCTTCATTTTTATTGACAAAAATTGGCTTATTCACTCCTCTCCAGTCCGTCGCCCCCCCTGGCTTAACTGTTTGTACCTTCGGTGGAATATATCTTTTTGTTTCTGTGGAGCCTCGAGGATTTTGATAAAGTACTCCTTTGTTTGGTCCCGGATCTTCTTTTTTGACCTGAGACAATTTTTCGCTCTCCTCCACCTCCATTTTTCTTATTCTTTCTGCTAGTTCTACTTCCGCCGATGGTTTTTTTACCTCAATCTTTTCACCTGAAACTGTTTCTTTCATTAATGTTTCTTTTTTCGCTGTTGTTACCGTTTTAATATCTCCCGGCGCCGGCTTGCTCGCTTCACTCGCTTTTGGTATGGGTGGTAATTTATCCGCTGGCTGGCTTATTGTTTCATTCATACTCGGTGTTGGCGGAACAGCTCTCGCCACCGGTATTGTTTTTACTTCTGTTATCCCCTCATTCTTTATCCGTACGTCCAACCCCGGCTTTTCTTCTTTTTTGCTCTGATTTTCTTCCAGTTTTTTTGATATGGCCGCTTTTTGTTTAACCAAATCTTCCGGATTCGAAGTTATCAAATTATGCTCCTCCTCTGAGGCAATCACTCTTAAGGCTACGTGGTTTTGTCCGGCAAAAAAGATACCCTCTCCCTTATCGGCGCTCAACAACAACTGCTTTTCTCCCTCCGACAAGTAAAAAATCTCTGCCACTTTATCGATAGCCGCCGTATGTTGTTTAAGTAAAATCTGAATGGCACTATTAGTCACAATTTCCTTTCCGTAAGGGGTGTTCAAAAAATCATCCACATCTTGAGTGATGGTAGTTGTTCCCAAAAAATATTTCCGCCCCCTCTTTATAATCCCTCTCAAAAACGCCGCCGAATCATCATGTTGCATTAAGTACCAAGCCTCGTCCACCACCAATATCCTCTTTTTCAAATCTTTTTTTACTACGGTCCAGATATAATCAAGCACAATATGCATGGCCACCGGCCTCAAGCTATCCTCCAGATCTCTTATGCCAAAAACCACAAATTTATTTTTCAGATTCACTGTAGTTTTCTGGTTGAAGATTCCGGAAAAAGAACCCTTTATAAACTTTTCCAGTCTGGCCGCCAAACCCTGCGCCCTTTTATCCTCTGTTCCTATCAAGGACTTGTACAAATCTTCGATTAACGGCGCCTCTTTGTTTTGTGTTTCCGAATCCGGGGTTATCCCTTTTGCTTTGTAAGCCGCCATTAGTGCCTTATCCAATATTGACTCTTCCAGGGAGTCCATTTTTCCCAGCATTACCTTAAATAATTTGTGCAATGACAATATTTTGGTATTCATCGCATTCTCTCCTTTCTCTTCCGCCAAAGTCAGATCAAAAGGATTTATTTTTGAGCCCTCACTGTAACCAAAAGCAATATATTGTCCTCCCACCGACTCGCACAAACTCTTGTATTCATTTTCCGGATCAACCACGATCACATCTGTCCCCATCATTAATGACCGCATTACCTCCAGCTTAATCAGATAAGACTTTCCTACTCCCGAAGTGGCAAACACCACCGAGTTGTAGTTGGGCATAGAAAACCGGTCAAAAATCACCAAAGATCCATTATGCTCATTAATTCCATACATAATTCCCTTATCGTCAGACAGGTCGGAGGATACAAAAGGAAAGGTGGTCGCCAACGATGTTGTGTCCATGTTTCTGGTCACATTCAAACCATCATTACAAAGTGGTAATGTGGTGGTGAAACCCTCTTCCATCTGCCAGGTGGTTCTCTTGCTGATTATCATCAAAGCCCCCAGCGCCGCCTCCAGATTTTTATTAATTTGATTCAATCTGTCTATCGAGTCGGTGGAAATTGTTATATATAAACCAAATTGAAAAAACCTCTCTTCTCCTTTTACCAGTTCGGCCTGCAACGTCAAAGCGTCTTCCAGCTTAGCCTGAGTAGCCGGATTTATTACCCTGCCTCTTTGGACATCAGTGCTGATTTCGGCCCCCATTTCAGCAATTTTTCTTCTCAAATCATCCAACACATCTTTACCGTCAGTCGGATAAATATACATTGATACCGCCAGCGACGCATCAAAATTAATCAAAGGGGACAACCAATTTAACCCCACGAAACGGGGATAAGCCGCCACAAACAATGTCCGATAATATTTATCTCCCACCCGTATATGATTAGTGTCCACCTCCACCGCCGAAGGCGCGATAATATCTTTGGTTGACACCAGTCCTTGTTCAAACGATCTTTTTTCCTCCACCGGTTTTTTTTCCCCCACCCCCGCTACCCCCTCCCTTTCTTTTCCTTCCTTCTGAATCTGCCCCTTCTTGACCCTCGTCTCCGGCACTCCTTTTATCTCGACCGTTTTCTTCTTTAATTTATTTAATAGTTTCATTTTGATTTTTCTCTTCAGCTGCTTTGTTTGTCGGCGCAGTCACCATTGGCGCCGCATAATTTAATGTTCTCACTTTCTGCCCCGAGGACACTTCTTCGTTATACATTCGGTAAAACAATTCAATCAATTCTTTGGTGTCAAGCGTTTTCGCTTCCAACCCCAACCGAGAAAACAATCGTACCAAATGATCCTTTTTGGGTTCTAAACTGGCCTTAGCCTTTTCCAAAATATAGTCTTTGTCAAAAGGCAGTTTCTGAACTGTTTTCCTTTTTCCCGGCCAAGAAAAGGAACCAAACATCTGGTTCTTGGCGCTTTTTAACCCCATTTCCAAAACCGAAAAAGGCACTACCACATAGAAAGACTTAGACAGAACATCATTTCTCTTCACCGTTTCTTCTACAAACTTTCTATAAGACGAGATTCTTTGCTTTAATTGGGGATTATCCTGTTTATTTTCTGCCACCGCCAGTCTTTTTAAATATGAACTAATGTCTTTGGTCTTAGAATGAATTACTATTTGTATCGGAAAAGACAGTGAATTTAATATGCCCCCATAAGCAAAAACCAAAGCCGACCTCTCCCTTTCTGACAGTAAATCAAAGTTTACTGAAGATAACTGGACCACCATGGCACAACTACCGTCTTTTAATATCACCACACCCTCAACTACATCCTCAATCAACAGATGTTCCTGAGTGGTTCCCCTGATAGCGATTTTTAAGGTGTCGTCTGGCATAGCATTGAAATTATTAGTTAATCATAACCAAAAAAAGATTATTCGTAAACCGACTAAGCAATGGCTTGAATTTTAATCGGCTCCACAATTCTTCCCACCAGTTCAATATTCACCCTATCAAAACCCTGCCCCTTCTTTTCGGTGATAACCAAATATTTTCCATTGGCCAATTGTGTCGACGTTTTAAATTGCCCCAGAGAGTTTGTTTTTAACACCCTAACCGGATACCCTTGCTGTTCGTCTTGAATTTCCACAATAGCATCTTCTACGATTTTTCCCTCAGGACTGGTCACCATTCCCACAATTAAGTTTGGTACTTCCGGAATACTGGGCATGGGAATTGAACCAAAAACAGCCTCACCCGTCGCTCCCAGCCTTTCTCTTTTCAGGTCCAGAATTACTTGTTTTTCCCGCCAATCCTCTACCGTTTTGACTTCATTCATTTTTCCCTTTTTTTCAGTTTCTACCACCCCCACCCCTGCTTGTGTTTCTGTCTTATCCTCCTCGGCCTCCACTTCCTTTTTAACCGCCGACTCGTCTTTTGTTTGGCCTTTCCTGCTTGTTGGCAGAGAGTGAATGAAATCTTTAACTTTATTACCCTTTTTTCTTTTAATCATCGCACTCTCTGTCGGTCTTACTTGCCCCACCACCTCTTCTGTCTCTCCTTTTGCTTGCCACTCCATCCAATTTTGCCCACCACCCTTTTTATAGGTATAGATGGTGGGGGAGTAAATCGACTTTATAAAAGCCATTAACCAAGCCGCCGCCGGTCGACCCCCGATTGGCAAAAAAGCCAAAATGGCTCCTCCTCCACCAAATATAGCCATCAGCGGATATCTTATTAAAAACACTATTTTGGTGGAATTAATCAAAAAGGCTATGGCTAGCCCCCCTCCTACCATAAAGAATTGTTTCAAGGTCATTTCCCCCACTAACTTGAATTCGTAGGATGAAATTTGTTGTGGTATCGGATGCTGTTCCATCATTCAATTTTAGCAGAATTCGACCGCTCTTCTCCCTCTTGCGTTATAATTTCCCTATGTCACGCCTCCTCCTTATTGATGGTCATGCTATTGCCCATCGTGCTTATCATTCCATTCCGCCTCTAACCAGTAATGGTCAGCCGGTCAACCTTATCTATGGTTTTTATTCTATGTTTCTTTCCGCCATCAACCAACTTCAGCCTAAATACGTTATTGTTTGTCTCGATTCTCCTGGGCCCGTTTTTCGCAATCAAGACTTTATTGGTTATCGGGCCAAGCGTCCCCCTGCCGACCAAAATTTAGTTGTCCAGCTTCCACAACTCAAAGACAGTTTGGATCGAGCCCATATTTCCAATAGCGCTCTAACAAATTACGAAGCCGATGATCTCATTGCTACTCTGGCTCGTCAAAGCCTCAAGCGCCGCCATCCCAAATCGAAAAAACCACTAATCGACAAAGTCACCATTATTACAGGCGACAAAGACCTAATGCAATTAGTTACCTCCAAAATCGAAATTTTTATGCCCATTCGCGGTCTTTCTCAAACTCAAACTTTTCATCCCAAGGATGTCACTGAAAAACTGGGGGTTAAACCTAACCAAGTTGTCGACTTAAAGGCCCTGATGGGGGATAGCTCTGATAATTATCCCGGCGTCACCGGCGTTGGTCCTAAAACCGCCACCCGTCTCCTGTTGGATTATGGCCATCTCGACAATATCTATCGCCACCTAGAAGATATTGCCCCGGCGGTTCGAGCCAGGCTGGAAAAAGATAAAGACAATGCCTATCTTTCCCAAAAATTAGCCCAATTAGTTGACGACGCTCCTGTCAAATTGAGCCTCAAAAAAGCCCGTTGGTCATCTCGCCAGACCGACTCTTTGATCGAATTATTTCAATCCTACAATTTCAGGTCCCTTATCTCCCGTCTCAACAAGGCACATCCTCAAGTCAATCCCAAACCGGCCACCACGCCGCCTTCTCCTTCTCGTCAAAATACTTTGTTTTAAGATATAAATATGACCAAAACTCCAAAAATCGCCCTAGTCCACGACTACCTGAAAGAATACGGCGGTGCCGAACTGGTTTTGGAAACTCTTTCTGACATTTTTCCCCAAGCTGATATTTTCACCTCCATCTACCACCCTTCTTCTTTTGGCCCCCATCGTTCCCGTCTCCAAAAAAAGTGGCAACATCGCCTTCGTCAATCCTTTTTTCGTTTTATTCCTTTTGCTTCTCATCTCATCAGTCCTTTTCGTTTCCTCTCTCCATTGGCCTTCAAATCTTTCGATTTTTCTGCCTATGACCTCATCATTTCTTCTGCCACCGGCGCTTATTTCCCCAACGCTCTCCGCAAAAAAACAGCCAAACTTATTTGTTATTGTCACACTCCACCCCGCTATCTCTACGGCTTAGCCACTGCCCGCGACCCTAAAAAATACCCCATTTTAAATGCCCTTCTCCAGGTTTTGTTTCATTTCTTCCGCCTGCGAGATTATACTTACGCTCAAAATGTTGACCAGTTTATTGCCAATTCCAAAACTACTGCCGGTCGTATAAAAAAGTTCTATCGCCGCCCGTCCCTTGTTATCAACCCTCCTGTCAATATCCCTACCTCTGTCGTTCCAAACAAACCTAATCCGCCCCACCTCACCTCTTTTTACCTTACCGGCGGTCGCTTAGCCCGGGCCAAGCGCTACGACCTAGCCATTCATGCTTGTAATAAATTAAAACTCCCCCTCAAAATTTTCGGTCGCGATTTTGCCGGCCATCAAGCCGAACTTAAAAAAATTGCTCGCCCCGCCACGCTTGCCCCGCAACGGCTGGGGGCTGGGGCCAGCCCCACTACTTGCCCCGCCACGCTTGCCCCGCAACGGCCGGGGGCTGGGGTTGAATTTCTGGGTGAAATCACCGATCAACAAAAATCAAATCTTATGTCACAAGCCAAAGCCTTTATTTTTTGTTCCGACAACGAAGACTTCGGCATTATTCCGGTTGAAGCTATGGCCCACGGTTGTCCCGTTATCGGCCACAATTCTGGTGGCACCGCCGAAACTATTATCGATGGCAAAACAGGCATTTTGTTTGACCATCTCACCGTACCAGCTCTTATCTCCGCCATTCGTAAATTCCAAAAAAATAAAATTCTTGACTCTGCTTGTCGTTCCCGTGCTAACCAATTCTCCCGCCCCGTTTTTGTAAAAAAAATCAAAAAATTGATTTTGTCTTAGTGTGTTTCGCCCCGCCACTGCGGGGCTCATCAGACTCATTACTTGAGTAACACAAAAAACATCTACCAAACAAAACCCGGGGAAAACCACCAAAACAGCATCCATTGGATGCAATACTGTTTTGGTTGGTTCCCTTGACACCTAGAACGCCATCATCAGTATCCACCCTATCATTATAAAAAATGGACACAGATAGCTATCTTCCAGTATGAAGATGGCGAGGCTTGAAGGGCCAGACCCTTTTCCTAACAGCAAATCTCCTACCTTTGTCAACATCGCTCCCAGGCCACCTCCTACAAGAAAAAACAATCCCCACAAACCCACGGCGGACAAACCACCTTCTTTGGTAGGGGATGGAAACCCCATCAAAAATAACGGCACTTTTAGGATCATCCATCCGCCGATAACGGATCGCAGCATAATCCATTGTGCCACCATCCAATTCTCCTCGCCAATCAACAACCCTCCTCGTTCCTTTTTTTTCCAACGTTTCCAGTCACTCCATGCACCAAAAACCAATCCTACGCCACTCACCACCACAAACAACACCGCCAGTACCGACAGTATTATCATTCTCCTCCTCCTTTTGAGGGTCTCGTTAATAGAAGAAAAGTTTCTGCAATCGACAGATTATCCAAAACTTATTTTTAGGCTAACCCCCCCAATTTGTTTGATAGATATTCTGTTAAAGAGCCAAGAAAAAACAGAATAGCATTTTAATCCTGTATTTCTACTTGATATTATACCCCAAATTATCCATATTGTCGGTATTATAAGTTAGTAGTCTTGTCTCTCTAACCACCTCTCCGCATCCATACCCGCCTTGCAACCTTCACCCGCCGCCACAATGGCTTGTTTATGTCTCGAGTCGGTACAATCTCCGGCCGCAAACAAACCTTCCACACTGGTCATAGTCTTATATTCTTTATTATCTCCCGTTTTTATAAATCCCTTTTCATCCATCTCTACCAACCCTTCTAAAAATCTCGTTGCCGGGATTCTTCCAATCGCCACGAACAAACCATCTACCACCATAGTTTTTTTCTTTTTAGTTTTATTATTTTCCACCACAATTGCTTCCAACTTGTCGTCTTTTTTGACCAGTCCTTTTACTTCACCGTTCCACACCATTTCTATCTTAGGATTATTTAAAATCTTTTTTTGTTTTGCCTTACTTGCCCTCAACTCATCTCGGCGGTGAATCAGATACACTTTTTTGACAATTTTTGTCAAAAACGCCGCTTCTTGAACTGCCGCATTTCCTCCCCCTACCATCGCTACCACTTTGTCTTTAAAAAACACTCCATCGCAAGTAGCACACCCCGATACCCCTTTACCGATTAGCTCTTTTTCTCTCTCTAACCCCAACCACCTGGCTCCGGCTCCGGTTGCCACAACTACTGCTCTCGTTTTTATTATTTCACTTTCTGTTGTCAGGAGTCTAAACTCATTGCCATCTTTTTCTATTTTCTCCACCTGTCCACTCCTTATTTCCCCTCCCAAATTTTTCACTTGTTTTTGCATATCCACCATCAACTTTGGCCCCCCTATTCCATTGACATATCCCGGCCAATTTTCTACCAAAGTTGTGATGGTCAATTGCCCTCCCGGTTGCCCTCCCTCCATCACCAATACTTTCAAATCAGCTCGGATGTTATAAATCGCCGCCGTCAACCCTGCCGGCCCTGATCCAATAATCACCGTATCATAAATTTGTTCTTCCATATTCTTTATTTTACTCTATATACTAAATTATCCGCCATGAAACAAAACAAACAACTTTTCAAACTCATTCTCGATCTTGTTGACCACAAAGCCCCCCTCTTTTTTTGGTACCTGGTTCGCGTCTTTTCCGCCCTTCTGCCTCTCTACACCATTTACCTTTTTGGTCAAGCCATCAGGCTTCTGGAAAATCATGTTTCCATTCAACAACTTTTTCACCACCTCTTACTTATTCTCTTTATCCGCCTCCTTGATAATTTCACTCGCCTTATCTCCATTCACAAAATCGAATACCTCATTTTTGAAATCGAATTTTCCATTCACCAATTTCTCCTTTTTGGCCTTAAAACCAGAAACAAAGAAAAGCGCCATCAAACAATTCAAGCCGTCAGAAATTTCTCCGAAGCCGTCAGAAACACTTTTGCCATTTTACGCCAACCCGGCATCGACGGCCTGGTTTCTTTCATCAGTATTCCCATCATTCTCTCCTTCCTCGACTTTAAAGTTTTTATCGCCGAAATTGCTTATGTTGCCACTTATTATTTTGTTGATATCTACACTACCGAACGCTATGCTCGTTTTAAAAATATCCAAAACAAGCACACTGAAACTTATTATGCTCGTCTTCAAGACAGCAACAAGGTGGCCAAAGAACGCCGATCCTTTCTGTCTCATCTCAAAAAACTTTGCGATTGGGGTTTTTGGGAATGGAATTTTTTACAAGACACCGCTGTCGTTTTTTACTCCCTTATCCTTTTTTACCTTATCTACACTGTCAGTATCGGCCAAAAACAAATATCTGACCTGGTTCTTATCATGGGTTATACCGTCTCGACACAGGCTTTTCTTAACAACATCAGTTCCATCAAAGACCGTCTGGCCGATACCAAAGTTGCCCTCACCCGACTAGCCTCCAACAAATCCGTTTCCTCCGTCAACCTGTCCGATCTGACATAATATCACCATGCCTGAACTTCCTGAGGTCGAAATCGTTCGTCTTTTCCTCACTCCCAGTCTCAAGAATAAAACCATCGTTGATCTGAAAATTCTCACTCAAAAATCCTTTTCCGGTCAGACCAAAAAACTTATCGGTCAAAAAATCACCCGCCTCTCTCGCCATGGCAAACAATTATCAATTCATCTCTCCAATCATCATATTCTTTTAGTTCATCTCAAAATGACCGGCCAGCTTATTTACCAGGATCGTCATCAAAAAACCATCCTCGGTCATGCTACTCCCACTCTCAATCAAAAAACCCTGCCCAATCGTTCCACTCGTCTTGTTTTCACTTTTTCTGACGGCTCTAATCTTTTTTTTAATGATCAGCGCAAGTTCGGCTGGGTTCGATTGTTAACCATTTCCCAGGTTAAACAATTCCAATCCACTCTCGGCCCCGACCTTCTTTCGCCTCAATTTACCCCCACCTATTTTTATCGTCAACTCCAACTTTCCTCTCGTCCCGTCAAAAGTCTACTTCACGATCAATCCCGTTTTGCCGGTATCGGCAACATCTATGCCAATGACGCCCTTTTCTTGGCCAAAATCCATCCCCTCACCCCGGCCAATCAAATTTCCCTTTACAAGTCCCGCCTCCTCCACCTCCACTTGCTAGATATTATCAATCAATCCATCCAGGTTGGTGGTTCCACCGCTCGCGACAATCAATACCCCCGCCCCGCAACGGCTGGGGTTCATCCTGATGCTACCCCCGGAGACAATCAATACAATTTTCGCGTCTACCAAAGAGCCGGGGACCCTTGCCTTCTTTGTTCCACTCCTATCACCCGCCTCAAAATCTCTGGCCGCTCCACCTTTTTTTGCCCCCACTGCCAAAAACCGTTAAAATAACCCATGTCAAAAAAATTTATTTTTCTCCTTATACTGGCCGTCACAACCTTATTCCCTTCTCCCTGCCGAGCCCAATCCGATGCTTATCTCGAGACTAGAGTCATTTCTATTGAAGAACAGCAACCGCGTCAGATTTTAGGCAGTCAGGTTACCTATCAAAAACTCAAACTACTCATTACTGCGGGAGACCTGAAAGGGGAGACCATTATTGTCGAAAACGGCCTTCTCCCCATCGCCAATCCTCAGATTTATCAAATTAATCATCGGCTTCTTGTTGCTCCATCTCAAGATTTTGACGGAAACAATGTTTACAACATCGTTGACTACATCCGTCGCGACGCTCTCTTCCTTATCACTATCATATTCCTGATTTCTACTCTCGTTATTGCTCGTCTCAAGGGCCTGACCTCTATTCTAGCCATGCTTTTTTCTTTTTTTATTATTTTTGCCTTCATCCTGCCTCAGATCCTTGCCGGCAAAAGCCCCATTTTAATCACCCTTCTTGGTTCTGCCATCATTATTCCTGTTACCTTCCCTCTCTCTCACGGTTTTAACAAAAAAACCGGCGTTGCCATTCTCTCTACCCTAATCTCACTCTCCATTACCGGTTTTCTGGCTTCATTTTTTGTCAAAATCAGCCACCTTACCGGTTTCTCCACCGAAGAAGCCGCTTTTTTACAAGCTCAGACGCTTGGTGTCGTTAACATCAAAGGCCTGCTTCTTTCCGGAATAATTATTGCTTCTCTAGGTATTTTGGATGACATTACCATTTCTCAATCAGCCATTGTCCAACAGCTCATAAAAGCTAATCCCGCTCAAAAAACCTCTCAGCTCTTTTCCTCGGCCATGTCTATTGGTCGTGATCACATCGCCTCCATGGTCAACACTCTAATTTTGGTTTACACCGGCGCCGCCATGCCCCTTCTCCTCCTTTTTGTCAGTGGCACTCATCCTTTTTCCGAAATCATTAACTATGAAATTGTTGCCGAAGAAATTATTCGTACCATGGCTGGCTCCATCGGTCTCGTCTTAGCCGTTCCCATTGCCGCTCTTTTGGCTGTTCGTTTCCTTAAAAAATAACCTTTCTCTTGACAACCTTCCTATCGGTGTTATACTAATTGTGAATAATCATTCATAATAGGAGGTAAAATATGCCTGCACAAGATGGAACTGGTCCCCAAGGTATGGGACCCTTAACCGGTCGAGGATTTGGCCCTTGTGGCTGTGGTCTCGGTCGAGGTTTTGGTCTCGGTCGTTTTTGGCGTCGTTCTCGACTACCAAAAACAAACCTGACTGACTACGTCAAGTCTCTTGAAGAAGAGCTTGCCGAAGCTAAAAAACAGCTTACCAAAGACCAGAAATAACAACTAATTATATTTTTTCTTTTTATTAATTTATAATTCATCATGGTTCGTCCCCGTTGTCGTCGCCATCTCTGTTTTCGTCCGCGCTTTCGCTACTTTAAGCCCCAAGGGGTTCCTCTGCGTCTTCTAAAGGAGGTCAATCTCTTTCCCGACGAGCTCGAAGCCCTTAAACTCCACGATGTTGATCAGCTCAACCATCAACGATCCGCTTCCGCCATGAAGATTTCTCAGCCCACCTTCAGTCGCATTCTTAACCGTGCCTACGGTAAAGTTGCCAAAGCTCTCGTTCGCGGTCACGCCATTCGTTTACCAAAAAGCTAGTTCTTTTCTTCCAATTTCTCCTGCCACCCTTTTATCACCTCAAATCCTTGCCTCCAAAACTCCTCACTTCTCATGTCCACCCCCACTCTTTTTAACACCTTGTCCGGCTCTTCCGAACCTCCCGCCTCCAAAATTCTCTCAATTTCGGGGATAAAACTCTTCCCCTCCTTCTTATACCGACCAAACAGCGACAAAGACAACAACTCACCGAAACTATAAGCATAGCAATAAAAAGGATTATCAAACAGATGAGAAACATAGCCCCACTCATAAGCAAAAATTGGATCAATTTCGACGCTGTTACCAAACTGCTCTCTTAACCCCTTCATCCACAGCCCACCCAGTTCCTCCACCGTCAATCCTTTAGAAAATCTTTCATGTGCCTCCACTTCAAACTTAGTAAAATAATTCTGTCTCAATATAGCCGCAAAAGCATCACCCATTTTTTTCCAAAGCATTGTTTTTTTTATGTCTCCATCCTGCTCTTCCGTCAATAATTTTTCAAACAACAACATCTCCGTCATTGTCGACGCCGTTTCCGCTAAAGGCAAACCGGCCCCTTGCGCCAAGATCCGATGTTTATTCGCATACAAACTGTGTACTCCGTGTCCTAACTCGTGGGCCAAGGCATAAACACTATTCAAAGTTTTCGTATGATTAAGCAGTACATAGGGAGTAACCGTTGGCCCCACCGTAGCACAAAACGCCCCCCCCCTCTTGTTTACCCGCGGATGCGAATCAATGTGTCCTTCGTTAAAGATTTTTTCTCCCGCCCGCCCCCACCTTTTCGAAAAATCATACATTGTTTCCAATACCAATCTTTTTGCCTCCCCAAACCCGTACCTTTTTTCTTTGCCTTTTCTGGGGCAATACAAATCAAATCGGTTCAATTTTTTCACTCCCATTTCTCTGGCCTTAAGTTCAAAAAAACTACCAAAAACCTCCCGCTCTTCTGTGCAAACCCTCAGTAGTGTCTCCACTGCCTCGTCCGGTACCTGATTGGCAAAATTCCTCATTGCAATAGGGGATTTATATCCTCTCAGCTTCGCCTCATAGCTCCAATTTTTCACCACCGATTGATATATTAAAAACAATTTATCAATATGTTTTTTGTGCTCGGTGAGCAAAGCCCTGTAAGCCGCCTCTCTTTTTTCTGCCTTTTCTGAATGCACCATTACCAGTAATTCCTCTCGTGTCCCAATCTTTCTTCTTCTGCCTCCTTTGGGGCAAAAATCATATACCATCTCCGTTTCTATCAAATTTCGTAGATCCATTACCGTCTCCAATCCATAAGTGTCCTTATTGCTTATGATATCCTCTTCTCTTTGCTCTAAAGTATATTTTGCCGCCTTTCTACCGTGGACAAAAACACATTTTAGGTCAGCTACGGCCGTAAACAATCTTTTGGCGTTTTCATCATCCAGTCTTTTTAGTCCGTCAACATTCTTGCCTTTCAACCAGTGTGCCATTGGTCTTAGTTTCCTGCCATAGAACAGGGTGATATCACTGGCTTTTGCCTTCAATAATTTTGCCTGTTGGTCTTTACTGTCTGTTGTTTCCATCAAATAAGGCCGATACATCAGTCGGCTTATCATTTCTTCCAATCCTTGCCACCAGTCCACCATTTCTCTAAAATCTTTCCCGCTCATTTCTGGTTTCAGTTTTTCTATCCACCCGCCTGCCCTTCCAACTTCTTTTTTGATCTCTTTTTCTAACTTATCAAATTTCTCCATCGTCACAATGTCATCCAGCCTCCATTTCAGCTCTTTTATTTTTTTCATCCTTCATTTTACCCCGATCCCCTCAAGAGGTGTTACACTAGATCTGTCTCATGAAAAGACTTCCACTGTATCTTTCATTTAGTGACGTTTTACTTTTACCCCAAGCTTCCGCCATCAAGTCTCGAGATAACATCTCTCTAAAAACCCAAATCACCCCCAACATCAAACTTGATCTACCTCTTATCGCCGTTAATATGGACACTGTCACCGGTGTTAACATGGCCATTGCTATTTCTCGCCTTGGTGGTATCAGTTTTTATCCTCGCTTTGACTCCATTGGCGACCAAGTCTCAGCCGTAAAAAAAGTTATCAAGGCCGGCCAAAGAGTTATTCCTGCCGTCGGCATCAAAAGTTCCGAAAAAGATCGCCTTCGAGCCTTAATCGATATTGGCATTAAAACTGTTACTGTCGATGTGGCTCATGCTCATCTTCAAATTTGTCTTGATTTTATTCACTGGGCCAAAAAAGAATTTAAACAATTGGAAATTATCGCCGGTGTTGTTGGCACCTATCAGGGGGCTTGTGATCTTTATCGGGCCGGTGCTGATGCCATTCGTATTGGTGTCGGTTGTGGCACTATCTGCACTACCAGAGTTCAAACCGGTCATGGTATTCCTCAAATCACTGCTCTCATGGACTGCTATCGCGCTTCCCAAGAATTCAATCGACCTCTGATTGCCGACGGCGGTACCAAAAACTCTGGAGACATGGTTAAATCACTGGCCTGCGGTGCTTCGGCTGTTGTTACTGGATCTCTTTTTGCCGGTACCACCGAAACCCCAGGTAAAACTATTAGGAAAAA
>CAYQNE010000005.1:0-12149 GCA_964418875.1 uncultured Gammaproteobacteria bacterium
CACCCCTCTTTTCTTAGCCAATTCACTGGTTGCCTGTCTGGCTTGCTTATCAATAAAAGACATTATTTTATCAGCCCACTCCACCGCCTTTTCGGAATCATATCTGACTTTTAGCTTAAACAAAGTATCGGCAAAACCCATCACTCCCAACCCGATCCTTCTGGTGCTGCTGACCATCTGTCGAATTTCTTCCATCGGAAACTCATTTATCTCCACCACATTATCCAAAAAATGGACTGCCAAATTCACTACTCTAGCCAAAGATTCCCAATTCACATCTCCATTAACCACAAACTTCGACAAATTAACACTACCCAAATTACAAGCATCATAAGGCAACAATGGCTGTTCTCCACACGGGTTAGTCGCCTCAATCCTGCCCATCTCCGGCACCGGATTCGATCGCCTATCGTTCATTCGGTCAATAAACACCAACCCCGGATCACCATATTGCCACGCCAATCGGGTTATCAAATTAAACACCTTGTAAGCATTCAATTTTTTCACCACCCCACCACCCCTCGGATTAATCAGCTTATACCCTTCTCCTTCTTTTTTGGCCTCCGCCCACTCATAAAGCCTAGATACCCCCTCCTCTACCAGTTTTAATTTAGCATCAACATCCCGGTTTTGTTCTGCTACTCTAATCTCTTCCACTACTGTCTCCGGCACCAAATCATCTTTCACAAATTTCTTGTCACTCTCCACCTTGGCCATAAAGTCATCACTTATAGCCAAAGAAATATTAAAATTAGTCAAACTATACTCATCCAACTTAACCACCGCAAATCGCAATACATCCGGATGATTAATCGCCAACATACCCATATTGGCTCCCCGCCGTACTCCTCCCTGTTTTACCTGGGAGGTCACATCGTTATAGGCCTGCATAAACGACACTGGACCTACTGTCGTCCCCCCACTACTCTTAATATAGTCACCGTAAGGTCTCAAGTTATTAAAAGAGAACCCCGTTCCTCCTCCACTTTTATGAATCATGGCCATGTCCCCCATTGTTTTCATAATTGATTCCATCGAGTCTTCTATCGGCAACACAAAACAAGCTGACATTTGTTGACACTTTTTCCCCGCGTTAAGCAAACATGGCGTCCCAGGAAAAAACTCCTGCTTGGCCATCATCTCATAAAACTCAGTTGACAGCTTCATCACTTCACTCTCACTGGCCCCAAAACCAACATCCCCTCGAGCCAAATTACTAGCCACTCGCCAAAAGATATCTTTAACTCCCTCTTTGGCCTGACCCTTTTCATCCTTTTGAGCATATCTGCTTTTAGCCACATAAGTAGCATTATCCGACAACTGCGGTTGAATCAAATTAATACTTGGGGCAGTATTTCTTTGATTTATTTCACTCATTTCTTTCCCTTTTTCCCTTTGTAATCTTTAATCAACTTTTCAAAATCACTTATTGACTTAATATCCAAATACACCGTCGCAAACCGAACATAAGACACCGGATCAATATCTTCCAACATATTCATCACCATCAATCCGATTTCTCGACTGGGAATCTCCACACTCTTCCAGTTCAACAATTTCATCTCCACCTTATCAATCAATCTCGACTTTTCCTCTTTTGTCAATTTCCAACAGGCTTTTTCAAAGCACTTTTCCAACTTGGCTCTGTCATAATCTTCTTTTTTACCGCTCTTTTTGACTACCTTAAGCCCAATATTGCCCACCTCTTCATAGGTGGTAAACCGTTTTTTGCACTTGACACACTCCCTTCTCCGTCTAGTCGCCTTGCCATCCTTGGCATCACGACTCTCTAACACATTTGACTCGTCAAAACCGCAATAAGGACACAACATAGGTATATTCTTTAACTTTTAATCAAACACCACATATAGTGAATAGAAACCATCATAACCACCACCCCTAGTACTTGTCAACTGGCAATTAATCAGGCAAAACCTATCAAAAACCAGCCTTTCCTCTCTTTTTTGGCGAACAACTTTTTATCTCAAAACCCCGCCTTATACCTCAACTCTTTGCCTCTCACCATCATGAAAATAACAAATTGACAAAAATTTAATTAATGTCATCTTTTTTACAGACGACGCTGAATCCGCCAACTGGCGGACTCATTGCCTGCCCGCCATAGCTGTCGCCCTGCGACTGCGGGCGGGAGTCAAAAAAAATGGTGACATTGATCAAAAATTTTTAAAAAACTAAAAATTAATTCAGGTATAATACTCTCATGTTTAACAACATCATTAAATTTTTAAGAGAAGTCCAGGTGGAATTCAAAAACATCACTTGGCCCACCAAAGAGACTTTAATTCAACTCTCAATTGTGGTAATATCAATCTCGATTGTCATTTCCCTTATCTTGGGTGGATTTGACTATCTTTTTACCAAGTCTTTCGGGCTTTTAACCCAACCAAAACAACCAACCGAATCAACCATTAATCTTCCTCCTCCGGAATCAACCGACTCCGCTGACATAAAAACCGAAGACAATGCCCCAAACCAATAAAAAAACTTCCATCACCAAGCCATCCTCTCTCAAACGGAAAAAATCCAAAAAAAGGCAAAAAAAAGAATATCTTTTTCAACTTTCCTCTGAAAAACCCGGCATTGATGCCGCCTGGTACGTTATCAACACTTACTCCGGTCACGAATACAAAGTCATCAATGCTCTCAAAACCCGTATTAAAACTATGGCCTTGGCTGACAAAATTTTCCAAGCCATTGTCCCAATTCAAAGCAAAATGGTCATCCGTCGCGGTAAAAAAATTAAGACTCAGGAAAAAATCTTCCCCGGTTATGTTCTTATTCAAATGATTGTCACCGACAATTCCTGGATCACCGTTCGCACCACCCAAGGAGTTACCGGTTTTATCGGTATTGACAACAAACCTTCTCCCATTTCTCAACAAGAAGTCAACAAAATTCTAAAAACTGTCGCCGAAGACAAACCCCAGTTCCAAAGCACTTTTAGCATTGGCGATGTGGTCAAAATCACCAACGGACCTTTTTCTGACTTTATAGGCACCATTGATAATATTGACAAAGAAAAAGGTAAACTCAGGGTCTTAGTCTCCTTTTTTGAAAGAGAAACTCCCGTCGAACTCGACTTCTTACAAGTTAGCAAGGATCTCTAACCACCATGTCTAAAAAAATTGCCACTATTGTCAAACTAACCATTCCCGCCGGTACTGCCAATCCGGCTCCCCCGGTCGGCACCGCCCTTGGGCCTCATGGTATCAAGATTATGGAGTTCTGTAATGAATTTAATGCTAAAACCAAAGATCAAAAAGGCTTCCTAATTCCCTGTGTCATCACTATTTATGAAGACCGCTCTTTTAACTTCATCACCAAAAAGCCCCCCGTTTCCGATATGATTAAAAAGACATTGGGGTTGGACAAAGCTTCCCAAAACCCCGGCCGAGACTCCGCCGGTAAACTGACCGACCAACAAGTCGAAAAAGTTGCTCGGGACAAAATGGTTGATTTAAACACTACTGATATAGAAGCCGCCAAACGCATCGTTGTCGGCGTCGCCCGATCCATGGGAATACAAATTAAACAGAAATAAACATGACCAAAGACAAAACCACCCCCATCACCAAAAGTAAAGTTAAAAAACAATCTCCTCCCGTCACTGCCAAAGACAAGACCAAAAAAATAAAAAAATCTTCAGTCAAAAAAAATGATACCGTCACTGCAAAGGAAACCAAGACCAAAAAAGTAAAAAAAACCATCATCAAAAAAGATGATTCAACTGCCGCAGAAGAAACAAAGACAACCGACACCAAGATAAAGAAAACTATCAAAACCCGCTCCAAGGCTTATAAAACCGCCAAAGCCAAAACCGACATCAACCAATCATATCCTCTAAAAAAAGCCATTGATCTAGTTAAAAAGACTTCTCTTTCCAAATTTGACGGCAAAGTCGAAGCTCATGTCAACACTCTCCTAAAACCGGGAAAAGTCGGTAATATTACCTTCCCTCATTTAAAGACCAAAGCCAAAAAAGTCGTCATTGCCACCGAAGCTATCGTAAAAAAGATTCAAGACGGCAAAATCGATTTTGATGTTCTTATTGCCACCCCCGCTTTTATGCCCAAACTTCTACCTCTGGCTCGCTTCCTGGGACCAAAAGGCCTTATGCCTAACCCCAAAAACGGCACACTAACCGACAAACCCAAACAGGCTGTCGACAAATTTTCCGCCGCCGCTACTGTCGTTAAAACAGAGAAAAAAGCCCCCGTCATCCACCTTGTCATCGGTCAAGTTTCTCAACCGGTAAAAGAAATTCAAGCCAATGTTGAAGAGTTAGTAAAACTCATCGATCCCCTAAAAATCAAAAAACTGATTCTGAAGGCCACCATGGGCCCCGCCATCAAAGTAAAAGTCTAACTCCAAATCTACGATAATCGACTAAACTCAATTATTTTATCCAAAAGCTGACTGTAACCTATCCCCTCCCCACACCACCAGAATAGCAGAGACCAAACCAAAATAAGGTAAAATATACCTAATGAAAAGTACAATTTCCCTCCTCTTTCTCCATTACCTACGTTTCTTCGCCAAACTTCAACTGGCCAAAATCAAACTACTTCTTCGTCTCCAAGACAAAAAACTCACCATCGTCGGTGTTACCGGCTCTGCCGGCAAAACCTCCACTGTTATCGCCATAGAATCCGTTCTCAAATCAAAATTTCGAGTCAAAACCACTCTTGGCACCAATTCTGAATCGGGCATTCCTTTAAACATCCTCGGCCTCAAAATCAACAACTACACTCTCGCCAGCTGGTTTCTCCTTGCCATTACCACCCCTTTCGCCTTTCTTTTCAATTGGAAAACATATGATATATACATCGTAGAAATGGGCATAGACTCTCCCGCCCCCCCAAAAAACATGGACTATCTTTTAAGCATTATCCAACCCCACATTGCCATCTTTCTCAACGTCAATCCTGTCCACGCCCAATTCTTCTCTTCCCTGGACCAAATTGCCCAAGAAAAAGCCAAACTCATCAATTCTTTACCTCCATCCGGCCTGGCTCTCGTCAACACTTCCGACCCTTTGGTAAAAAAATACCTCCACGCTAAAGCTAAAATTATTCCCATCAAAACTCAAAAAATAACTCTCAAAACCCCTTTACCTTCCGTCTATCAGCTAAACCTTTCTGTCGCCATTCAACTAGCCGGGATCTTTAACATCTCTCCCAAAACCGCCGCTGATAATCTCAACCAACATTTTCACCTACCACCCAGCCGTTCCACTATATTAAAAGGTATCAAAAATTCAATCATCATTGACAGTTCTTACAATTCCTCTCCTACCGCCTGTATAACTATGCTCGATTTTCTTAAGACTTTTCCTTCTCCTCGCATCGCCATTCTTGGTGACATGCGTGAACTCGGCAATCATTCCCCATTATCTCACCAGCAAATATATCAAAAGGCATTAAAAGCAACCGACACCATTATCTCTGTCGGACCTCAAACAAAAGAACACTTCGGATCCCAAGCCATTAAGTTTCTCTACTGGTGGCAAGCCACCGATTATCTAAAATCTCACCCCCAACTCATCTCAAAGTCTCACATTCTCATCAAAGGCTCTCAAAATACGGTCTTTTTAGAAGAACTGGTCAAATCTCTACTCAAAAATCCTTCCGATTCCTCAAAACTCTGTCGTCAATCACCATTCTGGCTCAAAACCAAACAAAGTTTCCAAAACCAAAACCCGACAAAAATGGTATAATCCCCACATGTCCGCAGAAACAGAACTCCTTTTCGATGTTCACACCCAAATTACTCGCACAACACTCACTGAGATGTTACGAGGATTATCCATCGCAAAAACATGCCGTCAAATTATCGACACCACAATATGTGTAAACCCAGAGGGTTGTATCCGCCAAATCGAAATAAGACAAAGCAACGGAACAGTAGTAACACTATCCGAAATAGAAAAATAAGTTTCTCTTGTTTTCTGCCTAAATTGTAATAATTACAATTTAAGTCTAAAATTTTACTTTAATTCTCCTTTCCGCCGAATCCACCACGATCCTTGCCCCAACCGGCAAGCAAATCTGAGGCGCTGTATGTCCAAAGTCCAGGTTTTGAACAACCGGAGCTCGATTGTTATATTTTCTAAATGTCTCCAATATCACCGACCGCTGTTTTTCTTTATAAGCAACTTTTTCCTCATCAGACTGTTGTTTGTCAAATTCCCAAGCTTTTGACCGACCAACCAATAAAGCCTTTACTCTTTCCAAAACACCTCTTTCACCAAGAGCCCGGAGAACCCTAAAAACGTATGCCGACGTTGGAATCTCTTCAGAAGTTTCCATAAACAAAACTATCTTTTCAAATTCCCTAAGACTAGGAATAACAATTCCACATCTCAACATTTCATCAATTGATTCTAAACAACCACCCCAAGTTACCCCCTCACCGCTCTTGTCGCCATCCCACTGCCAACCATCATTGTTCTGGTATCTCCTCTTCCGATTCAAAGTTGAAGGATCACTCCAATTAAGACCAATGTCGTTAAAGATTGGACTTGATTCCAATTCAAATGAGCCATCCTCAAAAAATGCCCGCTTCAAAAATTTTACCGCCAGATCATCCATTTGTCCTTGCATTCCAAATTCAGTAAATAAAGACCCGCCGTAATACGACGGCACCCCGCATAACCATAGATGATTAATAAAATGGGTATTGTCGCTATAACCAAAAAATGGCTTAGGATTGTCAATAAACGGTTTCTGAGGCAGATTTTTAATGTAAGTAACCTGATCATCACCACCAAGTGAAGCAATTACAGCTTTGATTTCTTTGTTCTCAAAAGCACCGATCAAATCCTTCGATCTTTCTTTGGCTGTAGCTCCAAGTTTCTTGGTTACAGAAAATTCCACCGGCTCCAAACCAAACACATCTTCAACTCTTTTTAACGCATACTCATAAACATGTGGCCACTGACCGGGAGCCGCAAATGAGGGTGACACAATAGCCACCTTGTCTCTTTTTTTCAACTTTGGCAATTTTACAAAATCCATCAACAAATCTTACCAAAATCTACCCCCTAAATTCCTTATCCCTCTTCATCTGTTTTTCTATCAACTCTCTCAAAAACACCGATCGGGGCACTTTCTTCTTCATCGCTACCCAATCCAAATAAGTCAAAATCTTGGGATTGACAAAGAAGTTAAATCTAACATCAATCATTTTCTTGGCCTTATTCATCGCTCCATCCAATACTTCCAAAACGTTTTTATCGTCATACTCCACCACCTGTAGTTTGGAGCTGTCCATTCCCGACACAAAATATGACTTCTGCCCCTTTCTATACAATGCTACCACCGGCTTGTTCAATTCCAAGGCCTTACCCATCACATAACCCAAAGTCATACTATGTCCCGACACTTCCACCACCACCACATCAGACTTTTTCACATAACCCAACCATCTTTTAAATCTATCCGCTCCTTCCTCCTCCGGCACCTTATAAAACTCCCCTGCCTTCATCTTGCTCAACCGTCTCACCAAATCACTCACCATTTTACCGTTCTTTTTCAGATGATCATAAACCCCAGCAAAAAACTCCTGCCTTTTGTCAACTACTCTAGGTGACACTAAGAAATACACCTTCATTGTCCCGTATTATAGCAAATTTCCTACTTCCACCCCCTTTCCCAAAACAAAATATCTTGTTCTACCACTTTCTCCCAGTTTCGACTCAAATTATGATCATCCCCCGACCAAACCCGAAGTTCTGCTCTCTTTCCTTTCTTCAACAAATCCCCGACCACCACTTCTTGCCACCCCACCTGGCACCAATAATCAGCCGTCCCCTGGTTTATCAACACCGTGGCATTCATCCAATCATAATAATTCTCAAAGGCATATCTTCTTGAGTCGTAATTTCTCTCGAATTCCTCAATCGCTTCTATCACCAACCTCCCTCCATCATCTAAGTCACTGGCCGTATCCAGCACACTCTGGGGAAAAGGGTTGGTCATCGGCGCCCACAACACCGTCGGTATATCATCTCCCAAAATCTCTACCACCGACAAAGCAATTTGCCCTCCGTTACTATGCGCCCAAATACCTACTCTATCGCCATCCACAAAGTCCAGTACTTTAACCGAAGCTATTAAATCCATCACCGCCGGTACTTTTTCAAATCTGGCCTCCAACATGTCTTCCGATTCTCCATCCGAACCCCCAAAACCCAAAAAATCAATCGACACCGTCACTATTCCTACTTCAGCTAACTTGTCCGCCACCCGCCAAGTCCCCGACCCAGTATAATATCCCCACTTATCCGCATACCCCCGAACCATAATTATTGCAGGATACTTCCTTACCGCAAGGTTCTGCTTTGCAGAATTTATCATCCCTGTTATCCTCTTTCCCTCACTCATAAAACTAAATTTCTGGCTATCAAAATCAATTTCGTCTTCCCTCCTCTTCTCCACTCCCGCCAAATCTCCCCCCACCGCCAATCGACTTACCTGCCCCCCCCGCCGTCTCAAACTGTCAAAATCATACTTGACCAAATACCCAACTTTCTCCCTCCCCTCATCACCTCTCGGACTCAACACCGGCCACTTCCACCAAAAAATCCCATACCCCACTCCTCCCAACACCATCATCAATATTACCACCACCAAAATCTTTTTCATTCCTCCATTTTAACCCAACCAAATATCAAGAAACACCATAACAATCTGCCATAATGAAATATGGCTTATCAAATTTTCATTATAAATAAGGGTGATTTTAAAAAATTCATCACCAAATTAGACACAGGCTCACAGGCCAAACTGGCTAGAGACATAGATTTGTTACAAGAAAACGGACCGATACTAAAAATGCCATTCGCAAAAAAAATTCACAAAAAATTGTGGGAATTGAGAACCAGCGGTAAACAAAAAATCAGAATAATTTATTCAATCAAGAAAAAACAAATATATATTCTGCACTGGTTTATTAAAAAAAGCCAAAAAATCAAACCAAAGGAACTAAAAATTGCATTATCACGATTGACATCAATATAGCATACATGCTATATTACTACTATGGACAACTGGAAAAATCTAAAGAAAACAATATTAAATAACCCAAAAGTAAAAAAATCTTATAACGACCTAGAAGTGGAATATCAGATAATCAGTAGTTTGATTGAGCTAAGAACACAAAAAGAGATAACCCAAAAAGAACTGGCTAAAAAAATGGGAACCACTCAATCAGCCTTATCTAGGTTTGAAATGGGAGAAATAAATCCAACCCTAGATTTTCTAAAAAAAATGGCCACCGCCCTGGAAACAAAGCTAAGCGTCAGATTCATCTAAACATCACTCAACCAGCTATTCCCGTTTCAGAACGTCAGTCCCGCAACAACAGGACAACACGTTCCCAACACCATTAACAGTATCAATAACTATCCTACTCCATCAGTTTTCTTCCTCCCTCTTGTATAATCACACCAATATAACCCCATTTTCGAATAAACATCCTCATGTCTCCAGAAATATTAAAACCTTACCCCGAAAAGCTCCTCCATCTCCACCCATACAAAACTGCTGGTATCCTGATCATCAACCCTTCGAACACTAAAATTCTACTCGGGTTAAATCAAGAAACGAACGAACAAGGAACTATCATCGCTTCAGGTTGGGGTAATCCCGCCGGCTCTAAATTACCAGAAGAAACCCCCATCCTCACTTGTATGAGAGAAACCAAAGAAGAATTTGGTCTTCTTTTTAACCCATCTCAACTCTCCTCGCCACTTATTCTCATATGCGAAAGACCGAAAGACCAAAAAAAAAGAATCCATATAGCCTACTGTTTCTTAGCCACCTTATCAACTTCAATAACACCTTCAAAATCATCAGAAGTAAAAGAGTTCAAATGGTGGAGTAAACAAGAAATTATACAACTTACTGACGGTTTCATGGACCACGAATGGCTTTGGGGAGGAGCATGGACCGAAATGATTCTTCGTCGATGGGTAGAAACAAATAATCCAAATCAGTTCCCGGGAATCATATCATTCAGTCTCTTCGCTCCTGGAAGATGGCGATCATCATACGACAGAATAAAAAATCACTGATTTTCTGTTATAATACCCCCTAGACCAAAGACAGTAGGTACAAAAATAATTCCTACCGAGGCTATTTAACCCACGCCCGTCTTTGGACGGGATTTTTATTGACCATAATCAGACTATCAATAACCAATAACCCCGCTCGCCCCGCAACGGCTGGGGCAACGGCGGGGTAAACCATCAAAATGCCAAATCAAGCCAAAATCAATCAAGTCAAACAAGTGGCTGACAAATTAAAATCAGCCAAATCCGCCGCTTTGGTTCAATATCAAGGCCTCAACGCCCAAGACCTTACCCAACTCCGAGCTCAAATAAAACAAACTGGTGGCACCATGGAAGTAGTCAAAAACACTCTGATCACTCGAGCTTTGGAAAAAATTGGTATCAAACTCCCCGAAAAACTAATCGGACCTACTTCTGTCACCTACTGCGACCAAGACGAAGTCGCCCCCTTAAAAGAAATCGATAAAATCAATCAAGAAAAAGAACTTACTTCTTTTAAATACGGCATTTTTGAAAACAAACTTCTTTCCACCGAAAAACTCAGCCAACTTCTGGCCCTCCCCGGCAAATCCACTCTTATGGCTCAATTCATCGGTGGCCTGAGAAATCCCTTACAACGACTGACCTATGCTCTCAATTACAATCAAACCCGCTTAGTTCTAACTCTAAAAGCCATTTCAGAAAAAAATTAAAAATTAACAAAAATCATGTCAGAAAAAAATGAAAAAACCGTCGATAAAAAAGCTTCTGCTTCCGTCGACCCCAAACTGCAAAAGATCTTAGATCAAGTTGCAGAATTATCAGTTCTCGAACTTTCCCAGTTGGTAAAAGCCCTGGAAAAAAAGTTCGATGTCAAAGCAACAGCCGCAACTTCGACCGTGGTGAACGCCACAGGCGAAACCACTCCGACCGACAGTGTCGGAGCCGCTGAAGAAAAATCAGAGTTTGAAGTCATTATCACTGATGGTGGCACCAATAAAATCGCCGTCATTAAAGCAGTTCGACAATTCAAACCCGACCTGGGGCTCAAAGACGCCAAAGACCTGATTGACGCTCCTCCGGCCTCACTTGGTACCATGAAAAAAGACGCCGCCAACGACGCCAAAAAAGTACTGGAAGAAGCTGGAGCTCAAGTCGACCTAAAATAATCTAGGCCACTTCTCCATCCGTCGACACCCATAACCCCAACTTTCTAAACAACCGTCTGTCTGCCACCGACGGTCTATGTGTTGTGTGTATAAAACAAGCCCTCAACTTTGGCAAATAATTCAAAGCCTTTTTTGCCAACGGATTATCCCTGGCTGATATCGCCCAAGCCATCATCATCTCGGCACAATCCAACGAACAAGACACATCTCCCAGTTTTTTATTCAACTTATTAATCTGCCTTATTACCGACGCAGAAATCAAGTCAAAACCATCATCAATTCCGGCCAAAACTTTGACCGAATTTAATACCACCGCCGCCTCCGCGTGCAACAAAGACGAATTTTTCCCTGTCACTACCTGTCCATCACCCAACTCGATAGCCGCCCCACAAAAAACCCTCACCTTGCCCTTTCCTCCCCGTTCTCTCACTTCATCTCTTGCCTTTCTGGCTATCGCCACCGTCATCAAATAATCCTCCTCTATCTCCACCCGATTCAATAATTTGCTCATCCGCCTCAAAGTCATCTTTCCCACTAACCCCATCTTATATTCCTGTCTATAACGGAACAAATAAAAATTAATTTCCTTTTTGGCCGCCTCCCTTGCCCCCATATCATCCACAATTCCCTCCGCCAATCTATTAATCCCCATATCTGTCGGGGATTGATAACTTCGAGTAAAATTATCCTTTTTTAACATTTTTTCAAATATCTTTCTTATTATCGGAAACGATTCTACATCACGATTGTAATTGATTGCCTCTACTCCATACTCCTTTTTGTGAAACGAATCCACCAAGTTATAATCCCCCATATCCGCCGTCGAAGCTTCATAAGCAATATTGACCGGATGGTCTATCGGCAAATCCCACACCGGAAAAGTCTCAAACTTAGCATAACCCGAATTC
>CAYQNE010000006.1:0-11127 GCA_964418875.1 uncultured Gammaproteobacteria bacterium
GAACCCAAAGCGTTAGTGCAATAAGTATTGACCGCCAATTCTCTCGATTCACTAGAAACTGCTTCTGGAGGACAACCGGTCAAAGTTGGCGCCACCGTCGGCACCACTGTTGCCGAAACTGGTCTCAAATAAAATTGAACATTAGTCGCCCATTCTCCTCCCCCTGGTTGAGTAAACTCAGCCACACAACCACTACCACCTTCAAGTACTGCGTTTCCATTGGACGCGTCCACCACCTGCCAAGTTGCACATTCAAAACCACAACTCGTCGGAGGAGTCAATGTCACTCGCTGAACTGTCCCCACCAGACTATCGTGCACATCAAAATGACCACCATCATCATCAGACATCCAAGTAACAGACCCATTTTCGACCTCAATAGAAACACCTTTCCGAACACTACAGTTATTCCCGTTTCTCCACCTTTCTGACCCATTCACCACAACTCCATTAAACTTTGTTACGCTCCCGTCGGGAGTAGGAGCCGAAGTCACACACTCACACCCGGTACAATAAGCATCAGTACAATCGCTACCAAAAGGTCCCCATCCATCTTCTGAAACATGGCATTCTAAAGGAGTCGCCCAAGAACCATCACAAGAACCCAAAGCATTAGTACAATAAGTATTAATGGCCAATTCCCTAGCTTCACTATAGACTTCTTCTGGGGGGCAACCGGTTGGTGTTGGTGTCAGGGCTGCTCCCACCGTCAAAGACACTGTCCTGTTATTGCAAGTTTCTCCAGTATCTGTCTGGCTATCAATTACTCCATCATTAACCCAGTAAATCTTTCCATTTGATGAACAAACAGCTGTTCCCGCTACATTGTAAATTGCTACCCCTACATCATACACTCCCGCCACGCTAGGTGCATCAAAATAAGCTGAATCCGGCATCGACGGACTATTAACAGGAGCACTACCACCCTCAACCCAGGATCCTCCCCCTAATTTATAATAAAGAATCTGGTCACCGGCTCTAATTCCATAAAAATCCAATCTCACCCGATCACCCCCACTAACCGTTGTGCGACTCAAGAAAAATTCACCACTGGAATCAGGCAAAATCGGTGTCGGGGTGGGAGTATTGGTCGACACCGGCCATGGAGGAGGAAGAGGAGTATCTGTCGGCACCGGAGTCGTTCCCACAGTCAAACTACCTAGACTACTGTCACAATCCTCTCCCGAATCCTGACCCACTACCCCATCTACAACCCAGTAAATATTTCCATTTGACGAACAAACAGCCGTTCTTTCTGTATTGTAAACCGCCACCCCTACTTCATAAGTCCCCAATAAACTAGGTACTATATTCCCAGCAAAACCAACCGTAACATTATGTCCACTAACTAACCAATCACCCCCCTCCCAAGCCGTCCAAGACGAATCTCCCACTTTACGATAATAGATGACCATCTCACCGGAACCAACATGACTACTGGTAAAACTTACTTCTACACTGTCACCCACATTCACCGTGCTGGGATTTACTGAAAAATTACTGGCATTAGGCAAAGCAGGGGTTGGAGTTGGTGTCGGTGTTGAAACATACTTTAAAAAAAACTCAACACCGCTTGCCCAATCCTCTGTCGTTGGAACAAACTCAATCTCACAACCCACACCGTATATTGGATCCTCACCTCTCTCCACAATTCGCCAAGTATCACACTCATACCCACAAGCCGTTGGCGGAGTCAAGATTACTGTAACACTCTTATTTTTTTCGTTATTAATCACATCGAAATGATCACCCTGCCAAGCAACCTGCCCCCTACTTGAAGAAATAGATAACACACCCTCCCTCGCATCACAATCATCCCCAGGCTTCCACCTTCCAACTTTATCCCAAACAATCCCGTTGAATTTAGCATCATCTACCGACGCCGCACTTCTTCTTGTATCTTGATTCTCTTCCACCAACCTCGTTGCTACCGGTACTGCTATGGCCATTATCACCAAACCGATAATCAAAGGAATTTGCGCCAAGCCACCCATTTTTCTCGTCATATATCCAGTAAAACACTTTTACTCACCTCAAGTCAATCACCAAAAGACAACCAAGCCTATGTATACTATTTATATAGAAAAATGACCAAAACCAAGACAATCAAAACCCTACTTTTCCTTCTGGCTCTCCCCTTTCTTATTATCGGCAGTAAAAAAATAATTGATCTGCGCAAAAAAGCTGCCGGTACCCACGCCAACATCCTCATAGACACTCAAAAGGTCATCAACCCTCTTCCCGCCTCTCTCTGGCAAAATCTGGCCCAGGGTGGCGAAGAAGCCAAAGACATGGTCGCCCCCGTCCTGGCTCAAACCAAAGTCCTTCAACCCAAATATATCAGAATAGATCATCTGTTCGATTATTACCAAGTCTATCGAGGACCTGAGGATTTTGATTTCTCCCAACTGGACCAGGTTATAGAGACCATTTTAGCCACCGGCGCCAAACCCATGTTGTCTCTCTCTTATACCCCCGCCATGATGACCAAAAACGGTCAAAACGCCACCGAACCTCAAGATTGGAATCAGTGGTATCAACTGGTCAAAACCACCGCCCATCGTTACTCGGTTCAAAAAAACATTTCCAATATTTACTATGAAGTCTGGAACGAACCCGATCTTTTTGGCTCCTGGCACTATCGCAAAAACCCCAATTACCTAACTCTCTATACTCAATCCGCCCGGGCCGTTACTGCCGGCGCCACTGGCTCTAATTATAAAATAGGCGGGCCATCTACCACAGCTCTCTACAAAAGTTGGATAGTAGCCCTTCTTGACATTTGCCAAAAACAAAATCTCCGTCTCGATTTTCTATCTTTCCACCGCTATTCCACTAAAATCTCTCAATTTCAAAAAGATGCTCAGCTATTAGATCAAATCTTGGTCGACTACCCCCGATACAAAAATGTAGAAAAAATTATTACCGAAACCGGCCCTTATTCTGATCCCCATTCCAGCTACGATAATAAATTCTCCGCCATCCACCTTCTCTCTCTGACCTCCTCTCTGTCAAACCAAATAAATAAACTATTCACCTTTGAACTTGTCGACGGACCCATCCCCCGCTCTACCGATTCCACCGGCTGGGGACTCATCACCCATGCCAAAAACGGCAGTCGTCCCAAGCCACGCTATCAAGCCATGCAATTCTTAAATCGACTGACCGGACCCCAAATTCTCACCAGTGGTAACGGTACCTGGGTTTCCTCTATAGCCACCAAAAACCAAAAAATTACCCAAGTCATGCTGGTCAATTACGACCCCAAAGACCAGCACTATGAAACCGTCCCGGTCAATTTCCAACATCTCACTCCCGGCGCTTACAGACTGGAAACATCCCGATTTCTGGGTCCGACAATCAGTAAAGAGCTTCGTATTCTCTACACTCACCACACCGAATTTATCACCCTCACCCCCAACTCCGCCGTCTTCCTCCGACTTATCCCCCTTTCCCTCTCTTCCCCTTAAATCAAACAATTGATTATTTTACAAATACAAAAACATCAATTCAGTCGGTATTTACCTTTTTCGCAGCGACATTGAGTTTACCCCGCAACGGCTGGGGCCTATCCCATAGGCTCACCCGAGCCAGAAAAATGGTAATACCGAAGGAATTACGTAATCTCTCTTATTTAACTAATCTGACCACATCCCCCACCGTCACCAACAACAACAAAGCCAATAACACCATCATCCCCACACCATTTACTGTCGATTCAATTTTGGAACTGACTTTTTTCTTGGTCAACATCTCCCAGCCGATAAAAACCATCCTGCCTCCATCCAAAGCCGGAAAGGGCATAAAATTAAGTATAGCCAAATTAACCGAAATTATGCCAAAAAAATGAATCATGGCCCAAACTCCTTGATCTTTCTTAATACTTGAAGTGGCCTGGTACATCCCCACCGGACCGGCCACCCCCTCCGGCACCTGACCGGCAAATAAACCGCTTACCATCCTATACATCCCCCCGGCGATAACCTTCCCCCAAAAATAGGCCTCCTCAAACCCCGCCCCGATCCCTTTATAAAACTGCCACCAAGGCACTTTCACCATATCCATATGAGAAATAGCCACCCCCATGCCTCCTTCCCCTTCCGGTGGGTCTTTTCTCACTTCCACCTCTACCGTCTGCATTATCTCCCCTCTTTCCACCGCCAACTCCACCCTCTCTCCTTCATGCTTACCCGCTTCATCCGCCAGTTCCCTGGCTGTTTTTACCCTCACCTGACCTACCCCCACAATCCAATCATCTTTTTTTAACCCGGCTTCCTCCGCCGGTGAACCCTCCGCCACTTCCAACACTTTCACCTTATCCATTTCCTCTGGTACCCCTAAAACCGTATAAACCACACTGAAAATCAACACCGCCAACACCAAATTCATCACTACTCCACCCATCACTATCATCATCTTCTGCCACGGTTTTTTATTACAAAAAGCCTTTTTGCTTTTTCCCATCGACCCCCCTATCGGCACCACATCTTCCCCATACAACTTACAAAAACCCCCTATCGGCAACCAATTTAATGAAAACAATGTCTTGCCCCACTTTTTACCCACCACCCTGGGTGGTAAACCTAAACCAAACTCTTCCACCCTTACCCCCGTTTTTATAGCCGCCAAAAAATGCCCCAATTCATGAAACACTACTACTATAGATAAGGCCAACAAAAATATCAGTATATCCACAATTGCTCATTCTAGCACACTAGCCTCTGACTTCCGTCTCTTTTTTCCCCGATATTTCCTCCAACTTGGCCATATACTCATCGGTAATTTTCTGCAACTCTTTTTCATCCACCTCAAATTCATTTTCCGAAATCTCTTTTTTTTGTTTGGCTTTCTGCAAATCTCTCCTTTGTTCTCCTCTGGCATCCCTCACCATTCCCCTGACTCCCTCCAATTTCCTTCCCAGTAACCTGACATAGTCCTCCCTCTGTTCCACCGTTAACGCCGGTAAAGTCATTCTAATTAATTGCCCATCTATGGCCGGATTCATCCCCATATTAGCCGCCGCTATTCCATTTTTAATCTCCTTGATAATCGACTGATCCCAAGGGGTAAAAGTCAAAGATCTGGCATCCGGCACTCCGATTGCACCCAACTCCACCAGCCTCATTTTCTTCCCCTCATACACCGTCACCACTACATTCTCAATCAATCCGGCTGTAGCCCGACCGGTTCTAATCGATGAAATGTCGTTGACAAAAATATCAACTATCTTGCCCATCCTAACTCTTATGGCTTGCCCATCTAACATAATTTATTATAGACCCTCATCAACTTCTTATCCAGTGTAATCAGTTCCACTCCCAATTCATTTGCCAAAGACAAATAAACCGCATCGTAGAAAGATAAACCAAACTTCATCGACAAGTTCCAGGCCAACAACCAATCAACTCCAACATAACGAATCGGTAAATCCAAAAAAGCTCCCAACAAAGCCTGCCCCGTCTTTCTCGTCAGTCTTTTTTGAACACAAGCCGACTTTATCGAATTGGCTATCTCATAAACCAATAAATTCGGTGCCATCAAATCCAATTTACCCTTCTCAAAACGTTGGTACAATTTGTCTACTCTGCCTGCCAACTTCTCGTCGGGCATCAATCTAGCCAAAATCACCGAAGCATCAATTACTGTCTTCATTTTTATCAATACTTTCGACCAAACTCCACCAATTTCTTATAATCAATCCCTTTGGTATTTACTCTCGAAGCTAATTTATCTATCACCCCTAAGGCATCACTTCGACTCTTTTTTCTATATCCGCTACAGTATTTTTTAATAGCTTGTCTGATCAATTCACCCCGAGTCACTTTTTTTCTATCCGATAAAACCGACAACATTGTGTAATCATCTTCCGTCAATAATACATTTGTCCTTCTGGTTAACATAATCTATGGTAACATGTTACCTAGCCAAAATCAAATTTCAAATCTCTCTACCCTACCAATTTTGATATTTTCCCCAAATTTCACTCCCAATTCCTTTACCAGATCTCCCACTTTGACTGAGCTATCTTTGATAAAGTCCTGACCCACCAATTCTTTGGCATTTTTAGCCTCCAGGGCCACCACCTGTAAACACAAACCATTAGCCAAAGCCACAAACTCATCATTTCTGGCCACAAAATCAGTCTCACACAATAACTCCACCAAAGATCCTATCTTGCCGGTTGAATGAGTATAGCTAGCCACCCTACCCTGCTTTGTTTCTTTTGCCTGCCTCTTCTTTACTTTCTCCAAACCTTTCTTTTTTAATATCTCTTTGGCCTTTTTCTCATCTCCCTTCGCTTCTTCTAACGCCTGCTTGATCTCCATGATTGACAAGCCCAACTCATTTCTTAATTTTTTAACTTTTTCTATTATTTCTTTTTGATTCATGTTTTTACCGCCTTACCGATTTCCTCTACTATTATAGAGACACTTTTAACATTATCATCATTCAAAGGAATCGGCCAATCCACTACTCTGGGATCGGTGTCACTGTCCACAATGGCCACTACCGGAATACCTTTGGCCCTGGCCTCTCTGACGGCCGTTTTTTCAAAACCGGCATCCACCACAAACAACACATCAAATAGTTTATCCAACCTCGCCAACCCCCCCACCATTCTCTCTAATCGAGCCATGTCCTTTCTCATCATCGATCGCTCTTTCTTGGTATTCTTGTCAAACTTGCCTTCTTTCATCCCCTCCTTATAACCATTCAACTTTTCAATATTCTTTTTTATTTGATCCCAATTGGAAACGGTTCCACCCAACCATCTGGCTGTTACATAGGGTAAGCCTAATTCTATCGCCACCCGCTTAACCACCTCTTTGGCTTGTCTTTTGGTTCCCACCATGGCAATCTTTTTGCCTTTCTTGACTTCACTGTGAATAAAATTACAAGCCTTTTCCAGTAATTTAATTGAATTGGGCAAATCAAACACCGCCACTCCATTTCTAATCATATAAATATTGCCTTTGGTTTTGGGATGAGTTTTAGATTTTTTATGACCCAAATGACACCCTGCTTTCAACAGGTCTTTAACATCTATTGATAATTCATACTTGGCTTTTTTCTGACTTTTTTTCTTCCCTTTCTTTGCTGGCTCTTTTTTAGTTTTTACCTCTTCCACCTTGGCCTGTTGTCTTTTAACCATTCTCTCGTTGAGTTTCTTAATATCAGCCTTACTAATAATCTTCTTGGATTTTTTCTTCTTCAACACCAAACTTGCCTTTTCTTCTTCTATACCTGTCAAATTAATCGTTTTCTCTGTGACTTTCTTCCCTTTCTCAACCGTAGTCTTAACACTAACCACTTTTTTTACTTTTTTTGTCATATGTTTATCCTTATTATATTATTTCTTGGTCTAGGCCGTCGCCAGGATAACTTTCTACCAAGAAATCAACTAATTTCTAAACTTTTGAATTATAACACAAATTCCTCACACATCAGCCCTTTTCTCGCGGCAAAGAGTGCACTATTCGCGGCTGCCACATTGCTTCTCGAGCCTGCCTATCTGCCACATCTCTCGTCTCTTGACTTATACCACCCCCGCTACCCCTATTCCTACATCTATCCAAAATCGACCTTATATCCTTCACAGCCTCTCCCTTCTGCAGATACACTCCAGCTTCCCTGAGAGCTACCAACTTTTCTCTTACCATAATTTATTTTACCCTAAATCAATAATTTCTCAAGATCCACTCGTATTGAACCGCTGATAACATCATTTGTAATCTCGTTTAAATCTCCACGACTAATCAATCCTTCTTCACAAGCTACTGCCACTCCCTCCAAAAAATCCATAACAGGATTTAAGTGATTAACTCTCCTCTCGCCTTCGGGATTATATCCCCGCCTCAACTTTTCATGGTTCATTATTATATTAACTTATAATAATTCCATTATAGACATCCTATAAAACGCTTGTCAACCCCCAAATTAGCCTTAAATAAAAAGATGATTTTTCTCTTCTTGAATTTTTTTATAACAACAACCTGAATCTTTTTTTTTCTTTCACCTTCTTCGGTATTATTGTCCACCTCTTTCCCCAAATAAGTCTTCACAGCCCCCTTCACATGAAGTGGACCACCCCAACACTATTACATCATAATAGAATTGGACTAGCCCACTTCGATTCAAGTTGTTGTTAAAGAACTAAAATTTAAATCCGCCCTTTTTTTAATGCTATATCAAAACAGCCGTGATTTTAGTTTATCTTGTAATATCAGATACATAATAGTTTACTATACATCCGATGTAGACCGTAATTTACCTCAAAACCCCCATTTTTGTCAACAATCTGGTCATTTGCCTCACCGACTCAAACTAAATTTTAAAATCCTTCAATGAAATACAATGTTCTTTCACTTTTAACAATTCCTTGTCTGCCGTCAACAGCTTACACTTCTTTTTTGTAGCCAACCATAAATAACTTCCGTCATAAGCAGTCAAATTATACTTGTTTATTAAAGAAACCAAATCTTGCCAATTCTCCATATCCAACGACTCAAAGACAATAGCCATTTTCTTTAAACTCCTCCCCACCTTAAGCAAAAATGTTTTATCCAATCTTTTACTCTTGGATAAAACATTCATCATCTCCAAAATCAATAGACATGGACAATAAACTTTTATCTCCCCCGTCAAAATCAACCCATATAACCGTTCTACCTTCTCAATATCAGTATCCTCTTCCTTTAGAAAAAGCTTCAAAAGCACACTACTATCAATCACCAACAACATCCTCGTCATCAGTGCAGGTTCCTCTCCTTTCTTATAGCCTCAATGGCATCTATTTGGGGGCCTCTAGACCTCACTTTGGCAAAAAACTTCAAATCCTCTTCTACTTGCCTTTCTATCTCATCCAGTTCTTTCAAGTTGTTCTGATTTAAAAAAGCCTCCAGCACCACTTCCGAAAAGGTCTTTTCCGTCTTTGTCGCCTTTAACCTCAATTTTTTATGAAGCCAAACAGGCATTTTTACCGTTGTCCTTATTGTCGTGTTTTGCATGCCCTCATCTTATCATCAACGCATCAAGGCGTCAAACCTCGCATAAAAACCCACCCATTATCTGTCACAACATACGAAACTTCCATCTTTATTGTTACAATAATTCTATGCCCGTTGATTCGACTGATAAAACCGTCATTTTGCAAATTCGCCTACCCACCGACAACGAATACACTTTTGAGTCCATGTCTGCTCTGCTTTCCAATTTTTCCCAAACCAATCCCACCTCCTTTTTTAATCGTCTTTTGGGTGGCAAATCCACCATCGCCAGTCTGGAAATAGTCCTCATCAATGGCCAAATTTATTTCTGCTTTGCCGCTCACCCCAACCAAACCGAATACCTTCGCTCCCAAATCCTAGCCCAATATCCCACCGCCGCCCTTAGTCCCATCAATGACTATTTAACCTCCCTTTCCGATAAATCCCAAATCCACACTGCTCAACTAACCTTGGTCAAATCATCCAAATATCCCATAAAAACCACCAAAGACTTTACCACTACCGATCCTCTAAACTCCGTTCTGGCTCCTCTATCCCGCGCCGTCGACAAAGACAACTTCTTTCTTTTTCAAATAGTCCTATCCCCTCCTCCCAAAAATTGGCAAGGCTCCATCAATTATCTTATCCAAGAAGGTATTTTAGTTGACAAAGAAACCGGTCGCCGCCAAGCTCATCCCGACAAAAGTCTTTTTGAACAAAAAATTCAATTCCCCGGTCTTACCAGCCAAATTAATCTCCTTTCCAACAACTCCTCCCTTATTTCTTCCGTCGCCGCCTCATTCGGCACCTACACCAACCCCCGTGGCAATTTTATTAAAAAATTTCAACCCGGACGCCTACTTCAATCCAAGCTTTTACATTGCATCCTAAATCGAAAAATTTCCCGTCGTCTCAGAAAACAGGTCTTAAACACCGAAGAATTGTCGGCTCTTTGGCATCCCCCCAATCTCCTCACCAAACTACCCAACATCGCCTGGGGCCAAAATCTTTACTCTCAGCCACCCGAAAACCTCCCGGTTGCCACCAACGCCACTCCTGAACAAAAAGCCGAAATTACCTTTTTTGCCAAAGCCGAATTCAGAAATACCGACACCATCTTTGGTATCAAACAAGGCGAAGATCGTCGTCGTCATTCCTATATCGTCGGTAAATCCGGCACCGGCAAAACCACCTTAATTGCCAATATGGCCATTGACGACATTAGAAAAGGCCGCGGCGTGGCCATTATCGATCCTCATGGTGATCTGGCCAACACCATTCTTGACTATATTCCTTCTAATCGCATCAACGACTGTTGCTATTTTAATCCCGCCGATCCCGATTATGTTTACCCTCTCAATGTTCTGGAAACTCAAAACGAAAGTCAAAGAGAACTGGTAGCCTCCGGTGTTATCTCCATTTTCAAGAAACTCTACGGCAATATATCCTGGGGACCCCGACTGGAACACATCCTTAGAAATGCCGTTCTCACTCTGGTCAATACCCCCAACTCCACCCTGATTGAAGTTGTTACCATATTGACCGACCCCCGTTATCGTAATAAAGTTGTTGCTAACCTTCACAATCCCACCCTCAGAAATTTCTGGATCAATGAATTTGACCGAATGTCCCCCAAATTCCAAAACGAAGCCATCTCCCCTATTTTAAATAAGGTGGGTCAATTTATCTCATCTACCAATATCAGAAACACCCTTAATCATCCCAAATCCAAAATCAATATCCAGAACATTATGGACCAGAAAAAAATTCTGATTGCCGACCTTTCCAGCGGTAAGCTGGGCGAAGACAACTCCGCCCTACTCGGCGCCATGTTAATTACCCAAATCCAGCTTTCAGCCATGAACCGCGTCTTTCAGGCCGAAACCGACCGCCTTGATTTCTATCTCTATGTTGACGAATTCCAAAACTTTGCTACCGAAAGTTTTATCAAAATCCTATCCGAAGCCCGAAAATTCCACCTCAACCTGATTATGGCCAATCAGTATATGGCCCAACTCGACAAAACCATCCAAGATGCCATTTTTGGCAATGTCGGTTCTCTGGTCTCTTTTGTCATCGGCAACCAAGATGCTTATGTATTGGAAAAAGAATTCGGACAAGAATTCCCCGCCTCCGATCT
>CAYQNE010000007.1:0-10908 GCA_964418875.1 uncultured Gammaproteobacteria bacterium
AATTGACCAAAAAGATCAGCGGCTAAGATATACATAAATAAGGCCGAGAGGATTATTTGGCTGATAGCTACTAATTTGACGGTATTGATAAAAGAAAAGCCGAAGGTACGATAAATTTGACCAACAAGATAGGGCATAGGTGGATAGAAATTGAATAAGGGGTAGCCATAACCGTAACCTAAATTTGGAGACCAGCGACAGGGAATTTGACCGTCTTGTAGACATTTTTCCAGCTCTAATTGACGGATCATTTGCATATCATCATGCATATTGTAATAGCCGGGTTTGAGAAGAAAAAAGAAGGCGGGTAGAGTGATGAGGAATATTATGAGAAGAAAGCCGTATTTTTTGTTAAGGAGTGTCTTTATCATGGGCAATGAATTGATTATACTATAGCGATTTATGCTGAAAAACTAAAATCTAGATCTTGAGGAGGAGTAATTGATCGCCGTCGGGTTTGGGGTATTGTTTGAGAATGGTAAAGGAATTGTAGTCCGGAATGGTTAATCGGGAACGATTGATCAGAAGATATACCTCATCACCATAATTCTTGGCGTCAATCAACTGGTCGGGGATCCGAGTAAATCCCAGACCCATACCAATGACAGTAAGTTGAGGGGTGCCGTCGGTATAAATTTGAAGACCGTCGGGTAAGGTGCCGAAACTACCTTCAGTGCCGACTATAACATTGGCTTGTTGAGCTCTGGTTTTGAGATAATCGGCTGATTGTTTAATCCCCCATCCCGATGTCCAGCCTACCAAGTAACCGGTTTCAGTAGAGGGCAATTGTTGACTAAAAGGTTTTTGGGATATGTTATAGATAAAAATAATGTTGAGGGAAAATACCAGGACGATAAATATTTTGGGTATTTTTTTTAGTCCTATGGCCAGGATGATAATAAAAAACGGAATGATGAATAATATGTAACGAGAGGTAAAAACTTTGGTTAAGGAGGCGGTGGCCATAAAAGGCAAGAGTGGCCACAACCAAAGAATCAGATGTTGTTGGCGGACTTTTGCTTTTTTGCCAAAAATGCCGAGGATGGATAAAAGAATCAGTGGCCAACTAATAAATTTGGTGAATATGCTTAAAGTGTCGCTGATGTGTGGTTTAAGCGGATCTAGAGGATGTTTAAGAATTTCAAACAATGGCCAGACATAGTCTTGATTGCGAATAGCAATCATATGAAATTGGGGGCCGAGACGGAGACTGTTGTAAAAAATATAAGCGATAAAGACAGAGATAGCGGGATATATAAGTTTTTTGGTTTGATGATAATTGGTGAAGGCGAAAGTGGCAAATGAAAGCACCAGAAAGTATATGGCCGGTGATTTGGTCAGCCAGGCCAACCCCAAAAAGCCTCCAAGAATGAGAGCCAGGTCGAGGCGGGGGAATTTGGATAAAAGAAGAGTGAGGAGAAATGAAATAATTACAAAAGTGGAAAGAAGATTGTCGGGGGTGGCCAGGCGATCAAAGAAAAAAGTGAAGGGTAAAAATACATAAATAACGGTGGCGATTAATCCCGTCGGGTGTTTTTGCTTAATGGAAGAAGCCAGAAATGACAAAATATTTTTGCTTTTTTGGTTAAAATTAGTGATGAGACAGGTAGATATGAAAAGAGCCAGGAGAGTAATCCAACCGGACACAATTGAAATCAACCGACCGGCAACTAAGGGATCAGTTATAAATTGAAGAGGGCCGAAGGCGAGTAGCCACATGAACAGGGGCTGTTTACCGTCGGTGAGAGGGATAAATCTTAATGTCTCCACATTTCTGATGATTTGGGCCCAACGGATATAAATGGCCTCATCACAAAATACCGGAATGGAGGTTAAATTTTGGAAGCGGGTGAAAAAATAAAAAATAGAGATGACCAACAGAGAGAGAAAGATAGTAGTGTATTTATTTTTTGTTTTGGTCATAAAAACCCTTGATGTCATTGATCTTAACTCAGAGAATTTCCCGAGCCATTTGCTGGGATTCTTTTTTGAATCGGGCGGCGTTGTCACCTTTGGTAGTGGAGATGTCCTCATCCCGCCAATTAACATCGACCTCTTTGGTTTTATAGCCCCATTTTTGAGCCATAAAAAGAAGCTCAACGTCAAAGGCGGAAACCCGCCAGCCGGAGGATGTTTTTTGGCGGAAAAATTGAAGTCGGGGAAACAGGTGGCGGGCTACTTTAGTCTCAAAGGCTTTAAATCCGCACTGAGTATCGTCGATGGTCGGTAAAAGAATTAATTTTCGGATAATCAGAAATACACGAGACATTAATTTTCTTATTGGGCTAAAGCCATGACGATTAGTGCCTCGTGATCCAATGACAACCCGGAAACCTCGATTAAAGTAAGGTAAAAGTTTGTTGATCTCCGACAAGGGGGTGGATTGATCCATGTCGGTAAATAAAACCAGAGGATATTTGGCGGCTTTGATACCGGCCCAAACGGCTGAGGGTTTACCCCCATGTGAGAGGTTTAGAACACGGAATCCGCGGTGGTTTTTGGCAAAAGCACGACAGAGTTTAAGGCTATTGTCGGTTGATTCATCATTGCAAATGATGACCTCCCAAGTAAACGATTGTTTTTGGAGGAAGTTATAAACTTGTTTTAATATGCCACGGTTGAGATTGTCTTCTTCGTTGTAGCAAGGAATGACTATGGAGATAGATTTTTGGTTCTTTTTTGTCATCGGTTTATTATATATAACACTTATGTTCCAGAGGGGTTAGGAATAAGGTGATAAATTTTAATACCGTCAATTTGCCATTGACTATCTATTTTGGCCCAACCAAAGGCGGCAATGGCCCATTCGGGATGATTGATAGGCTGACAGTCAATATCGGGGTGGGGTTCACAGATGACAAAAAGCTGGGGAGCCAGACAATCAGGAAGGCGACAGAGTCGGGATGATTTTTGGTCTAATAAGTATCGATAGGGAGGATCATAATTTTGCTTGGCCAGAAGGGCCAGGTTGAAGTTTTGATCGCCGGATTTTTCAACAATGGAGTTGGTAATTTTGTCAACGGTCTGAAGCTGATGATTAGGTGGATAAAGGAAGGGGTTTTGGGCCAGAGAGGCGTAAATAAGGAAAAGGGCTATAGGTAAACCAAGTATTTGACCGGCCAGGGAAAGAGTAAAAAGGCGGTTAATGAGGACAGCCATTAATATAAAGACAGGAGGGAAGAGAAAGCCGAAGTAGTGGTCATATATATGTTGTTTGTAGAGACCCAGGCCAATCAGGCCGACGAAATACCAAACAATGAGGAGATTGAGATACCGGTTGGATGACTTTTTATTTTTAAGTAGTCGATAAAGATAGACTGATAGGCCAATCAGTAAGACTGGGCTAAGATAAAGACCCCAATTGGCGTTTTTACCGGTTAGGAGGCGTCCGGTGATCTGGGAAAAAAGGGGAAAAAGATTGGGGATGGCTTTGTAAGCTTTAAGGTTGACAGTGGTTTGACGAACGGAAAAAAATTTGATTAGGGCTTTGAGGTTTTGACCTTGGTGTTTGATATCAAAAAGGACTTGGGGTATGAGTGAGATAAGAAAAATTGAAATGGAGTAAGCGGTGTATTTGATAAATTGCTTTTTGGGTTTGGTTTTGTTTTTAATTGACAATAGGTGGAAAAACCAATAAAGACCGACTACGGGCAGGAGAAGAAGACCCAAATAGTGGGAGTTTATAATCATGATAAATGAGAGAGAGGTGAACATAAGGTCTTTGTATTTTTTGAGGAAGATGGCTTGACTGAAAAAATAGATGAAGAGCAGGGCAAAAAACGGCATGATATTGGGATTCCAGGAAAAATTGGAATATTTTATGGCCACAGGGGAAATGGCATAAAGTAATGAGGCCACCAGGGCGGTGGGGCGATCAAACCACCGGTGACTGATGAAAAAAACCAGGGCCACAGTGGCGACAGCAATTAAGGCGACAAAGACTGCCGGTCCAACGGGGCTGAAATTGGCCAAAAGTAAAGATGGGGCGATGAGATAATAATAGTATGGACCCAAATACATATTGCCAATACTGGTTTGAGGGCCGATAAAGAAAAGATTGGCTTTTTTGAGAAAATCGCTGACGATAACCACATCCCGACCTTGATCCCCCAAAAATTCCATGTATTGATCGATTTTGTAAAGTCGGAGAAAAGCGGCTAAGACAAGAATGGCAATAAAAAAGGGGTTTTTTCGGACGAAAATAATTATTTTTTTCATGATATCGGGGGTTAAGACGGGTCTTTTTTGTTCTGCAAAGCAGAATTCGTCAGCTTGTACCAAAGGGTAAAAAGATCTTTGAAGCCGGCCAAAATAACGTTGATATTAGCGCCGGTGGCCTGTCCGGCCTGACGACTGAAGTGGTGGACTCCTTGTTCAACAATTTTAAAACCGGATTTTTTAGCCTTGATGAGAAACTCCGATGTTATAAATGGTCCCCTTTCGGATTCCAGTGGTGGGATGGTATCAATGACTTTCTTTTTAACCAATTTGAAGCCACAATCAGTGTCCCTAACTTTGAGTCCAAAAAGAAGAAAAACGGCCAATTGCCAAAGTTTTGACCCCCAAATACGATAAAAAGGTACTTTACGACCAAGATAATATCCTATAACTATGTCAGCCCGGGTTCGGCGTTGTTTTTTTATCAGGTGATGGATGTCACTGAAATCAAATTGGCCATCGGCATCAGTAAGGGCTATCCATTGGTAACGGCTGTTATAAAAACCACTTTTAAAGGCGGCACCGTAGCCGCGATTGGGGTTGTGAGTAACAATCTTGATCTTTTGGGGATGGTCTTTTTGTATCTGGCGGATGATTTTGGCGGTATTGTCAGTTGAACCGTCATTTATGATGATTATTTCCCATTTTTTGGTAATTTTTTTAATAATGGGGATGGCTTTATCAACGGTTGTTTTAATATTTTTGGCTTCGTTGTAGCAAGGAAAAAAGACAGAAAGCTGTTTTAGTGTGGCCGGCATGTAAGAAGTATATCAATTATGCTTGCATTTTAATAAAGACGAGGTTATAATGTCCTGTAATCTTAACTATTAAGTAAAGCAGGTGGAATTAAGAAAAATTGTAAAAAATAGTCTGTTGTTGGCGGGACTGGTTTTTTTGGCGTCAACTACTCCGATAAATGCCCAATACTATGGGGGGGGAGATGATACAGCCCAGCTGATATTAGACAAAAAACTAAGAAGTTTTCCCGGTAGTGAGTTTAGAGACAATATAGACAAAACGGTTAAGGTGTTTTATGAGGATAATCTGGTGGAGTTTTCGGTATTAATTAAGAACAGTGGGAATGTGTGTTTAAATGATATCAGAGTGACTGACCAGTTACCGGCTAATTTGAGTCTGATTTTTCATCCGGGAGAATTTGATGATCAGGATAATAAATTGGTATGGCAAATAGACAGTTTGGCGGTCGGAGAGGAAAAAACCTATTTGATTAGGGCAAAAGTCAATGATACCAATACTGTTGAATTGAATAGTCAACGTTGCAATAAGGCAGAGGCTTGGGTTGGCGACATTTCTGACAGCGATACGGCTTGCTACTTTATTGGTGGAATGGAAGTACCGGGTACCGGAAATGCCGGTTTATGGGTGCAAACCATACTGGTGGTGTTGGTCGGAAGCGGTGGATGGGTTTTGAGAAAATACGCCAGGGGATACTAAATTTTGGCCGAGGTGTCAAGGGCAAAACACCTCTAAGGTGTACTTTCAAAATTATTCTTGAAGAAGAAGGTGGAGATAGAGAGTCATTTTACCGTCGGAGTGAAAAATTCTAACGTTGTTCCCAAACCCTCTTTTCTGACCTGGATAAGGATCCTTAAAGAAATATGCTACCCCATCGTTAACGGCGATTATCGTTTTGCTAGATGACACTATATCAATTCCGCCATGTAGGTGGTTTGAGTACATTGCGTATGAATATCTGGTTTGGCCATAACACTGAGTGATGCTACCCAACTCTTGGTTTCTAGGACTTTCAGGGAGAGATGCCATTTGATAATCTTTTGTGCATTCTCTGTTAATGTCGGTGGGGAGATTTAAATTATTCATTGGCCAAGCATGACTTGCTAAATATTGAAGTGGATTGATGTCATTGAAGTATGACCAGGAATTGAGGTCTTCTTCCCTGAGATTATAAAGGCCGAAATGAAGATGTGGGCCGGTAGAATAACCGGTGCTTCCCATTGTACCCAAGGCATCGCCTTTTTTAACCTGTCTTTTGCCGACAAATTTAGCGGATAAGAGGGCTTGGAGTTCGTTTTCGGCTTCTTGTTTTAGTTTTTGATAATGGGATTCATCATTTTTGGTAATGGCCAAGAGGTTGGATTTGGATTCTTTTTGTTGAGCCAAATCGGTTTTTTGGGTGGCCAGTTGTTTTTGTAAGGTTTCCAGCTCTTGTTGCTTTTTAGCTTTTTTTTGTTTTTGTATATCATAGTTGGTGCGAACGGTTTCCATGTTTACCAGAGTGTTGCGAACGTTTTTTTGAACTACGGTCAGATATTTTTGTTGCTTGAGAAATTCATTGAAGTTGCCGAATATCAAAGAGACAAAGGGTGGCAGTTTTTTTTGGAGTTTGTAATTTTGGTCAGTTTGGTGGATGAAAATGGAGGAAAGGGCATTTAAATCAATATCCAGCTGATCAATCTTGATGGAAAGGTCAGCAATTTCGGTTTGTAGAGTCTGGATGGAATTTTCGGTTTGAAGTATTTGAAGACGGGTCAGTTCGATTCTGGAGTTTATATAGGAAATTTCATTTTTAAGAGTCTTTTTGGCTTGACTTAATTCCACCAATTTTTGAGTGTACTGGTTGATTTGTTGCTGTAAATCAGTGACGACGGTGTCTTCCCCGAAAAGCTTAGGAGAGGGAAAGTAAGGAGAAAAGAAAAGAATTAAGGCAATAAAGCTAAATAAAATTGATTTTTTAATCAATTTAGTATTTGATATACCTTTTAACACCTATCCAGCTGGCCAAATAACCGACCAAAATACCAAAAAGAACCTGAGCCAAAAGAATAACGGCGTAAAAATTGGGATCGGATGAAACAAAATTTATGGGCTGGAAGTAAACATTAATATTATTTTTGAAATAAAGAATAGTGGAGAAAGTAATACCGGATCCCAATAAACTACCCAAAAGGCCGTAAGTAACTCCTTCCAAGAGAAAAGATTTTTTAACGTAAAATTTTGATGCGCCCAGAAGACGACTGATTCTAATCTCGTCCTTTCGGTTGGTAATTTTCATGCCAATAATTATGGAAATGATAAAGAAAGTAACGGTGACGGTGCACAGAGCAATAATCAGTCCTATCTTTCTGATAAAGGCTGTCCAGATGAGCATGTTTTGGATGATATCTTTTTGGTAAATAATTTCATCAATCATGTCTGTTTTGGCGGAAAAGTTTTGGGCGATTTGAGAAAGAATGGCCGGATCGGAGACAGACACCTCAAAGGAAGCGGGCAGGATGCTGGCGGTAACCATTTCGGTTAACAGGGGGTTGTCTTTGTTTTGCTCTTTGTAAATATCCAGAGCTTTTTCTTTGGAGATAAATCGGATTTCCTTAACGTCAGGATAGCCGGCCAATTCTTTTTGTAAACTTTCAACTGTATTTTGATCCAGGCCATCCTTGATAAAAATGGTAACTTCGGGACGAGTTTCGAAATATTGCAAAACAGCCGAAAGACCGTGACTGGTGAGGGCATAGAAAGACATAATCAGAAAGCATATAATCATAATGAAAATGGCGGTTAAGCTTTGGAAGGGTGATCTGCGGATGTGGTGCCAGGTGGCTTTAAAAGTGGCCATAAATAAATTATTGAATTATTAAATTTTCTTAGATTTAACGATGCGACCATTTTGAAGATGGATAATTTTTTTGTTTAAAGACTTGACTATATCAACATCATGGGTGGCCATAAGGATGGTACAGTGGTGTTTTTGGTTGATGTCTTTGAGGAGTTTAACCAGGTTCCATGAGTTTTGCCGGTCGAGATTGCCGGTGGGTTCATCGGCCAGGATTATTTCAGGATTGATGGCTAAGGCTCGGGCCAGAGAAGCTCGTTGGAGTTCGCCCCCGGAAAGTTGAGAGGGATAAAGCAGGCGACGAGTGGTCAGGTTGACTTTTTTGATGACTTCATCAACTTTGGATTGAATTTTATCTTTGGGATGTGAAGTTATGTCTAGACTAAGGGCAATATTTTCTTCTATTGATCTGTCCGGTATAAGTTGGTAGTTCTGAAAAATAATGCCTACCTTTTTTCTGACACTGTCTATGTCTTTTTTGCCAATGGTGGAAAGTTGGTGTTTACCGATGGTAATTTGCCCACTACTGGGAGTAATTTGAGACAAGATGAGCTTGATAATGGTTGACTTGCCAGAACCGGAGGGACCAAAAAGAAAAGCGAATTCACCTGATTTGATCTCAAAGTCAATATCTTTTAGGGCGTCTATAAAGCCAAAATTTTTACTGACTTGTTTAAAAACTATGCGCATAGATTATTCAATTACTTTTATACTGCCAACATCCAGGAACCAGCCGGCCCAACGAGAATCATTGGTCTCACCCTTGATTTCAACCTGGCGACCGACAAAGAGGTCAAGGTCAAGGGTAGAAGATGTCAGAGCGGCTTTTTGGTCTTCACCACCGGGACGAATCAAAGTATGGGTGCCTTCGCCATTGACTCCGCCGGACTCGACGACACCGATGGCCTTGTCTTTAAAGTTTCCATTGGCGTTACCATAAACTTGACCGACCTTAACTTGATCGGCGTTACTGATGGTATCGGCTGAAATAGGTCGAGATTCACCCGACGTGAATAAAGGTGTCTGATTGTTGCTACGACCGGGAAAAAAGCGGGAAAGCCAGAAGCCGGAGGCAATGCCGACAACAACGATAATGGCAATGGTGGAAAAAAGAGTAATTTTGTCGTTTTTAGAGACAGGAGTGTTTTGATTGAGGTTGGGAATATCCATATTTTTTAATAACTAATACTTTGATTCAGTATATCAAAAGATAAGGGAAGGAATTATAGAAGGGACTCAGCGATAAAGCTTTGAATGGCTTGATAATTTTGGTCCTGTGGAAGAAAAACCCATTGACCCTGGAAAAGATGACCGGGGTAGTAGAGAAGGTCGGTCTGAGGATTTTCTCCGGTAGGTAGGTTAATTTTTTCTATATGGAGATGAATGATATTTTTTCCCAAGTGAAAAAGTAGACTAAAAAGGTGTCTGTCAGAAAAATTGCTTTGAATTTTTTGATGGAAAAAATTATATAAATTAATCAGTCGAGTCGGCTGGGGAGGGGTGTTTTTAAGTTGACCTACAACGGCTTCGACGAGGAGCTGTTGGCGTTGACTGCGACCAATATCGGTGCCACCATTAAGGCTGTCGGGGGCGTTTTTACGGGAACGGACAAAATAAGATATGTTGGACCGGTCCAAATGGTTCCAGCCGGAATCAAAATGGACGGTGATGTAGATAGGGATTTGAGGAGAAGGGTTGGCAATGTATGACGGATTGGGATATTGATCGTCGGTAAAACCTTGAGGCAAAAACAGGTCAACTCCACCAATTAGTCCGACGAAGTCAATTAAATCCTCGGTAGTGACGATAAGGGTGTGGTCGATGGTTTGACCGGTGAGTTGGGAAAATTGGTCCTGAATGAATTTTAGCTGGTCATCGTCTTGTTGGAGAGACAAGGGATAGATTTGGTTGATTTTGGCGTTAAGGGGGTAAAACCAGAGATCGCGGGGCAAGGGTATGATAGTCAGTCGGTAGTTTTTGAGATTAAGCGAGGCTAGGATAATAGTATCGGTGACGTTGGTTTTTTCCAATTGATCATCACGAGGGTCGAGACCAAGAATAAGGAAGTTGATTTGCTCTTGGCCTTGATATAGGTTGTTGTTAACGGCCTGAATTATGTTTTGATAGACTGGCCGGGTAGGTTGGTCGGTGCGGGAAGCAAAATATTGAAAGGCAAAAAAAACTATGGCAAAAAGAATGAAAAGCAAGGAAAGAAGAGTGATGGAAATAATTTTAACGATTTTTTTTAAGGTCATATTTTAAGTTGAGCTTGAAGAAAAGGGTCTAAGTCTCCGTCTAAAACGGCGCCGGTATCAGATGTTTGGTGGAGACTGCGTAGGTCCTTGATCATTTTATAGGGGTGAAGCACGTAAGATCTGATTTGATGTCCCCAAGAAGCGTTAACATTTTTACCTTTGATTTTTTGTTGCTGGTGTTGCTGGTGTTGCTGCTCCAGAACCCAAAGCTTGGCGGTCAGCATTTGCATGGCCAATTCTCTATTTTGTTGTTGAGATCGTTGGGATTGACAGGCTACAGTAACCCCGGTAGGTTGGTGAACCAGCCGAACAGCGGTGGAAACTTTATTGACATTTTGACCACCACTACCACCGGAACGAAAAGCGGAAAATTGGACATCTTCCGGTTTAATGGTGATCTCATCCGGGTTTTCGATAATAGGCATAACTTCAACTTTGGCAAAGGAGGTCTGTCGGAGTTTGTCAGCGTTGAAAGGAGATAGGCGAACCAGGCGGTGGACTCCCGATTCCCGACGAAGATAACCGTAAGCCAGCGGTTGACTGACGTTAAAATAAACAGATTTGACGCCGACTTCTTCGCCCGGCTGGATATCCAAGATTTTATAGGGCCATTTTTGTTTGTCAAAAAATTTCATATACATGCGTTGGAGCATAGAGGCCCAATCCATGGCTTCGGTACCGCCTTGACCGGAATGGATAGAAAGGATGGCAAAATTCTTATCGTATTTACCGGACAGATAGGTTTTGTTTTCCAATAGAGACAAAGTTTTTTGGATATGTTTGATGGCTTTGTCTAGTTCTTGTTGCAAAGAGGGGTCGGGCTGGGTGGTTAGAATTTGGTTG
>CAYQNE010000008.1:0-10588 GCA_964418875.1 uncultured Gammaproteobacteria bacterium
GGATGGGCGTTTCGGTGGTGGGGTTGGTTGGTTTTATCTTGGGGTTGTTGGTGTAGGCAAAACCTTCGACTTCACGGGCGGGAATACCTTTGGCTCTGGCCAGGGTAATAAAAAGATCGGTGAATTCGGTGCAGAGACTGAGATGAGGATTTTGGATGGCGAAGAGGGCTCCTTGGCGATGACTGTTATTGATTTGTTGATAGTTATAGTCCAGGTGTGAAACAACATAGTCATAGATATCTTTGGCTGTTTCCAGTTTTTGGGCTATTTGTTGAATATCGGGGTCGTTAACGGGCCAGTATTTTTGGCTCTGAGTCAGTTGGTTTTGATCCGGAGGAGACTGTTGTACTGGGGAAGTTGAGGAGGTTATTTTGACTTGACCGGAAGCTAGTATTTCAATATTTTGTTTGGGGGACAGGTAATATTGAGCCAGCCAATTACCGTCGTTGTCAATGTGGACATTTTGGGGAGGAGGAGAAATTTGGCGGTAAATGATTTTTTGATTGTCGGTATCGGGGGGAATGGCAATTTCGGTTTTGATGTTTTCAGAGGAAGGGTTTTTTAAAAAATAAGTTAAGTCAAAATCAAAAACCTGATAATCACCAAATATGAGAAGTATTTTTTGTTGAGCCAGAGAGGTTTGGTTAAAGTGAACGGTGTGGACTTGATCGAGACTATTGAGATCGGTGTAAGGAAGGGAAGAAAATGATAGTTGGCCAAAATTTTGGGGAACTTTGACGGTGACTTGAATTTTGGTGTCAAGGTTGTCGTTTTTGTGGTGTGGAAGGGGGATCTCCCAGACTCGGCCTTTTTGACTGGCCAGGTTAGGTAGTTGGTAATTGATGTTAAACCGGGTGGATTGGTCTTTGCCAATAGCCGGTTGGTTGAATTCCAGATTAATGACGGTTCGGTCGGTTTCCTGGTTAATGCTTTTTATAATGTTTCCCTGCTGATCGGTGCCGGTGATGTTGGTGATGTTGGGGATGGATAGGCTGATTTGGTATTCTTTGGCGTAAATTTCAGAGTAATTGTTGGTTAGAGTGACGGTCTGGCGGACAGAGGCGTGGCCCAAGTGGTTTATTTGGTAAACGATTTGTTGTTCAGAAGTGAAGTTGTCGGCGGCTATAGTAGGTGGGGCTAGGCTGAGGAGTGAAATGAGTAGAAAAAGGATAAGCATAGATAAATAAATATAGCATTAAATTGGATGTTGACTTCGGGTATTGTTCGTGTATGATTGATTTATGGCAGTAATTTTATATAAGAGACAGAAGCAGATTTTAAATTTTATTGCGGATAATATAGGCAAGTATGGTTATGCGCCAACCTTGACCGAAATAGCCGCTTTTTTGGGATTATCTTCTTTGTCTACGGTTCATGAGCATCTGTCGGTATTGGAGAAAAAGGGCTTAATTAGAAGATATCGAGGAGCGGTAAGGGGGATTGAATTATTGGACAAAGATTTGTTGGGCGAAATGGGGAGTGGCGGGAGAGGAGAGATGGAGTTACCGGTTTTAGGGTTTATTGCTTGCGGTAAACCGATAGAGCCTTATACCGATCCTAATGCCACTTTGTCAGTAAGCTCTAACTTGGTGGCGACCGGGGGCAAGTCTTATGTGTTACAGGCCAAAGGGGATTCAATGGTAGAGGATGGAATTCTTAACGGTGATTATGTGGTGGTTAAAGAGCAACAGGAAGCCATGAATGGAGATATTGTGGTGGCGGTGTTAATGAATGGTTTTGCCACTTTGAAGCGTTTTTATCGAGAGGCCAATCGGGTTAGGTTGCAGCCGGCCAATTCGTCCATGTCCCCTATTTATGTAGACGAGGTGAAGATTAAGGGTAAGGTGGTGGCGGTGGTTAGGCAATTTAATTAAATTAAAAGAGCAAATGCTTTATATCATTACCACACCAATTGGGAATTCCAAAGATATGGGGGAGAGAGCTTTGGAATTATTGGAAGAACTGGATGTGCTGTTGTGCGAAGATACCAGGAGAACGGGAATGTTGTTGACTGTTTTGGGGGTAAAAAACAAACCGAGACTGGAGTCTTATTATGACGAAGTAGAAAAGGAAAAATTAGGTTTGGTGATGGGATGGTTGAGAACGGGAGAAAAGGTGGGATTAGTAACTGATGGAGGCACTCCGTTGATTTCGGATCCGGGCTGGTTATTGGTAGACAAGTGTCGTAGTGAAAAAATACCGTTGACGGCCATACCCGGTCCAAGTGCGGTGATTAATGCTTTGGTTTTGTCGGGTTTACCAATAAACCGTTTTTGTTTTTTGGGATTTCTACCTAAAAAAGCGGGGGCGAGGCGGAAATTGTTAGAGGAGTACAAAGGAATAAAAGGTGCCAAGGTGGTTTACGAGTCCCCTTTTCGATTAAAAAGATTACTTTTGGAGTTGGAGGGAGTTTTTGGGGTTGATTTACGGGTGGCGGTGTGTCGGGAGATGACCAAAAAATTTGAGGAAGTGACGATGGGAAAGGTGTCGGAGGTGTCTGAAAAGCTGGGAGAAAGAAGGATAAGGGGGGAAGTGGTAGTAGTGTTTACTTAGTTTGACGGGCGATGTGTCGCTTCTCGGCCCAAGCAACGATATCGCGAGTGTGGTCGATGACATCGGGAGAAACAGAGATACTGCTTATGCCCCAGCGGACCAGTTTTTCGACCAGTTCGGGGTGATTACTGGGAGCTTGTCCGCAGATGGAGCTGGCGATGCCGCGGCGTTTGGCGGTAGTAATTAGTTTTTTGAGTGACCAGAGTACGGCCGGATCAAGGGCGTTAAAATCTTTGGCAACTTCGCTATTGTCGCGATCGAGGCCTAGTGTGAGCATGGTGAGGTCATTGCTACCGATAGAAATACCATCAATGCCAATGTCAATGAATTGATCCAAAAGAATGACATTACTGGGAATTTCTGCCATCATGAAGAGTTTGAAGGTGGGAGAGCGAATCAGACCGGCGTCGGTAATTATTTTTTTTACCTGTTGCATTTGTTTGGGGGTGCGGACAAAGGGAATCATAACCCAAAGGTTTTTGAGGCGGTGTTTGTTTCGGACCTGCTTAATGGCCTCCAGTTCCATATTAAAGACGTCAGGAGAACTGATGTAGCGACAGGCCCCACGAAAACCCAGCATAGGATTGGGCTCTATCGGTTCATATAGTTTCCCCCACTTAAGGTGGCGATATTCGTTAGTCTTAAAGTCACTGGTGCGATAGATAACAGGACGGGGAGAGAAGTTTTTGCAGAATTGATAGAGACCCCGGGTCAGCTTGGCAATATATTGTTTTTGGCTGCCTTGGCTGATGGCTCGTTTGGGATGAATGCCGATATTGGCCATCATGAATTCGGCTCGAAGCAGGCCGACTCCATCGGCGTTGGATTTACTGATTTGTTTGGCCAATTGGGGTTCACCTAAATTGACGTAAACCTTGGTAGCGGTTTTAGTGGTTGTTTTGGGGCGAGGAGGAATTTTTTGGGTGGTGTTTAGAGCACCGCCAGTTAGGTCGCCTTTCCAGATTTGGCCGGTGGTGCCGTTGAGAGTAACAATGTCTCCTGCTTTGAAAGTTTTTGTAGCGGTTTTGGTGCCGACAATACAGGGAACCCCCAGTTCGCGACTGACAATGGCGGCGTGAGAGGTTTGACCACCTTTGTCGGTAATGATGCCGCTGACCTTTTTCATGGCGGGGACAAAATCAGGAGAAGTCATTTGGGTAACCAGAATATGTCCTTTTTTAGCTCGATTAATGTGTTTGGGGTTGTTGATGATAATGACAGATCCAGAAGCAGTGCCGGGAGAAGCGGCGTCACCGGTCAGATCGGCTGTTTGGTTAATGGTTTTTTGTTGGTCGAGGATTTTTTGGTTACTGATGATAGTGGTAATTGGGCGGGTTTGGACGATGTAGATGCGTTTTTTTTCAATGGCAAATTCTATATCTTGGGGTTTGGTGTAGTGGTTGTGAAGTTTTTGGCCAATTTTGGCAATTTTGATGGCAGTTTTATCGCTGATGGTGGGGCGATTTTGTTTGTATTTTGGTACCTTGGTTTTTTTGGTTTCGGTGACAGCTTTGACCAATTGGATTTCTTGTTTAACGATATTTTTGCTAGTGATTTTCCAAGTATTTTTGTCAATAATGAATTGATCGGGAGTAACGGTGCCCTGGACCACATATTCTCCCAGGCCCCAAGCGGTTTCAACGATGATTTGGGTTTTGTTATTATCAACCGGATTGACAGTGAACATAATGCCGGAAATGTCAGATTGGATTTGCTTCTGGACAGGAACAGCCACGCCGGTCTTAAAATGACTAAATTTCTTTTTGTGGCGATAGAAAATGGCTCGAGGAGTGAAAAGGCTGGCCCAACAGTCTTGGACTCTCTTCAAAACATTGGCCTCGCCAATGACATTGAGGAAGGTTTCTTGTTGGCCGGCAAATGAGGCGTTCGGTAAATCTTCGGCGGTGGCGGAAGAGCGGACAGCGACGGAGACGTTTTTGAGAGAGAAGTAACCGGAGAGTTTTTTGTAACTTTTCATGATTTGGATGGCGGTGGTTTGATTTACCTCTCCCTTTTTGATCAGGTTTTTTATCTTTTGGGAAGCAGAAAATAATTGTTTGGGTTTATCGATATCAGTGGTGGACAGAATAGACCTGATTTGTTTCTGGAGGTTGTTTTCTTTGATGAACTGAAAATAGGCATTAGTGGTGACAATGAATCCATTGGGGACAGGGATGTTGATTTTGTACATTTCTCCCAGATTGGCACCTTTGCCGCCCACAACAGGAATGTCGTCGTTGTCTACTTGGTTAAACCAAAGAATGTTTTTGTTGGTTATTGCCATCCTCGATTGGTTGAATTTCTGATTTTTTCGGTTTCATCAGAACGATTATAGTCATCTTCGAAGCGTTTGGTGGTCCCCTTCTCCGGTGTGGAAGCCTCAAAAATTTGACAATCAGTAATAGCTTTGATGCGGTGAAGGGTGTGGGGTTGAATGGTGTAGCCTGTTTGTAGTTTCATCTCTTGGGACGACAGTGAATCTTGGTTTTGTCCCAAAGTAATTTGGGCTTGGCCGGCGATTAGTGTTAGTGTCTCAATTTTTTGATGGTGAGATTGTAAGGAGAATTGATGGCCGGCATTGATAAAAAGAATTTTGGCAGTATAAGGAAGATTGTCGGTGGTGAGGATAATTTCTTTTCCCCAGGGTTTAGTGACAGTGGTGGGCATTGATTAAATATAGCAGAAAAATAGATTGAGGGGATTCCCGATTTTTTAGGCAGAAAATTAGCAGTCTTTGCTTTGAGTGCTAATTAGGGATTAATTTCAGATTTGGCGGAGTTTAGGTGTATTTTTGGTTATCAAACAGTATCGGAATATATCGAAGGGATAAAAACTAAGCCAGGAGAAGTTGGGTTAAAACCCTTTCCAGGACAATTTCTTTGGGGGTGGTGAGTTGGCCGGATTTATTTTTATAGTCAAGGTCAATCAGTTGCAGGTAAGTTTTTATCAGTCGGGGGCGAGGAAAAGATGAATAAGTGGAAATTTGTTTTCGGAGGTTGTTTTTTAAAAGATATAAAAAAAGATCGTAGAGGTTTTGAGTGATAACTTTTTGGTAAAGAGGCAGGAAAACTCTGAGATTTTTAGGTTTGACGGCGTTGATACAGCCCCAGAGGTAGTTGGGCAGGTCGAAGAATTGAGTTTTGGCTTGAGGAAATGTTTTTAGCTGAGCGGTGGTCAGTTTTTTGTTTTGCCAGATGATGATATTGGTGGTGGGGGTGTCTTGCTTGATTAGTTGCACCAGTTTGTCTTTGGCTTTGGTGACGGAAAAGAAGTTATCCAGGAGAAGGGTTTTTTGAGAAGATAGAAGGGTGGTTCCCTGGAGGAAGTTATTAACGGTTTCCAGATCGGTTTTTTTGTAATCGAGGCGAAGGGTGTTGGATTCTTTGAAGCTGTCTATAAGTTGGTTGGTGGCTTGACGACTGTCTTTGTGATTGTCGCCATGGAAAATGTAAATCATGGTCTATTTTACCTTGTTTGCCTGTGTGTGGGTTTTGTTGGTAAAATTTGATAGAATTAGCCTGTTTTGCGATAGACGACCCCATCGTCTAGTGGTTAGGACGTCAGGTTTTCATCCTGATAACCGGGGTTCGATTCCCCGTGGGGTCACCATTTGGGAGGTTGGACCTATCAAATGTACTTTTTAGTGCGAAGATAGGGGCTAATTTAGGTGTTCCAGAAAGTAATTCTTCATAGGTAGGTGGCTGTTCAAAAAGTAGTCCAAAATATTCAGCAGTTTTAAGTGGTTTTGACCGATCTAGCAGTAATTCTTCAAAGTGTTCCAGAAAATATTTAATGTTATTCATAACTAGCTCCATATTAATGAATTTTTCAGGTTTTTGATTCTTTTGTTCTTCTAGTTGCTTAATTTCTTGCTCAGCATTAATTAAATCTTCTTCCATATATCTAATGGCAATATCTGAACTTAATAATTTAATTTTATCTACAGTATTTTTTGCACTGATTTTAAGAACGTTAATTTTATTATCTAGTTGTTGAGTATCTTTTTCTAAAGTCTTTATTTTTTCTTCCCATAGCTTGAGAGTGTATTGTTTTAATTTTTTGGCATATTCCGGAGTGATATTAAGATCGATGATAAAATTTGCAATTACTTCATTAAAGTCTTTGAGTGAAACTCTAAAATAATGCCCCTGTTTACTACAGTGATAAGCAGGGTAATATTTACCTGATTTACCACGCGAGGAACTCCCATAAAGGGGCTTATTGCAATGAGGGCACATAACGTAGCGCTTGTAAGGGAATTTAGGGTTTTTAATCTGCTTTTTGAGCAAATAATCAGGAGGCTTGGCCTTATGAATGGTGATTACGTTATTGTGTTTGCCGATAACAATCTTGCCTCGATTAGCTTTGTTAAACAACTTAATTGAAATCAGGCCTTCAAATTTACATTTGATTGGTTTTCCTTCTGTCCATTTTTCGATATTTATTCCTGCATAAATAGGATTTTGAACAAAACGCCAAAACTGCTTTGGAGTTAAAGGTTTAGCACCGCCCTTACCGATAACCTTGGTTTTATTATTAGGATTGCGTCTTAGAAAGGTGCGAGTTTTAAATCCTAAACTATTGAGCTTATCTACAATTTCAGTGTCATTGAGATTATTTTCTAATCTTAGCTCAAACATTCTGATAATCCACTTAGATTCTTCTGAATGAGGCTTGAGAATAACTCGCTTACCGTGGGGAGTTTCAACTTTAACATTTTGATAACCAAAAGGAGCTCTTCTTACTCGATAACCCATACGTACATAGCGAATTTCAGCCCCAATCATACGGGTCATGATGTCACGTATCTCGTCTTTAGCTCGTTCGGCTTCTAAAATTTCTGTTTTCTTGGTAGGACTATAAACACTCCAATTATATTTAACGTCAAGGTGTTCTAGGGTGTTTATTTGTTGGCTGCTAATTATTCCGTAGATATCTGTTAATCGGATACCTTTATCTTCTAGTTGGATTTTTAGATGGTCATATAGATATGAGCCTCCACGAGTGAATCGATCGATAGATTTAATAATGAAAACCTGAATATTGTTTGATTTATTTTTACAATAATCAATTGCTTCCTGAACTGGTTGTTTTTCTTTAGAAGCGGATTCCATGAAGATAAAAAACTTCTTGATATTAAGATTGTGAGAGATGGCAAACCGTTCGATTTGTTCTTTTTGATGTTCCGGCGAATCCCCTTGTAGACCTTGTTTAACTGAAGATATCCGGATTGCTGCAACTGCGTTTTCTGGTTTGGGCAGGTGATTATTCATAGCTTATTCATTTTGGATTAACTCTATATCGTAAAATACCTTGTCGTTTATCCTCTAGGATGCGTTCAATAATGATATTAGCGAAAGCTTGGAGTCTGTCTTCGGTAGATAACACAGAAAAAGCCTTTTTTGAAGTTACTTTGTTGTCCTTATTTTTAATTTGTTTTTTACCTACCATAATCAACTTTTGCAATATATCCGTATTACGGATAGTATATGTAAAAAAAGTTATGTTGTCAAGCATATTTTATCTGATCTTGTACCTTGTGTACTCCTAAGATATACTTCTATATAGTAGTATGCCCATACGGGTAAATTATGATTGATTTAAATCAAATATTGTTAAATTTCAAACTTTCTGGCTGGGTCTTTTCTCACTTAACCATTAATCTTTTGTTTTTGGTATTTGGCTGGATTTTTTTAACTGCTGGTTTAATTTTTCTGACCTGTTTATTTATTAAATGGTGTCTGATTAAAAAACTTCATCGGCAACCACAAACTATTCTTGAAATAAAACCACTGCGAGTTACTGAACAAAACCCTTACACAACCGAACAACTTTTTAACCTGATTCACGGTTTAGCTAAACAAAGTACTTGGGTTTATCGATTCTTTAACGTGTCCAAAAGTTATGCTTTAGAAATTGTTTCTACAAAAGAAGACGGCATCCGCTACTTAATGAGAGTTAATCAAAATGATGGGGATTTAATTGAAAAAAACTTGTTATCTTACTTACCCGGATTAAGTGTTGCCAAGATTAAGGATTATTTACCCAAAAACCTAGGCCAGATTTCTCACAAAACTACTGAATTCAAACTGGCCAACCACTTTGCATTTCCTTTAAAAAAACAAGAGACTTTAGACAAACATGATCCGATTGCTTATATGACCGGCAATATGACCAAGTTGTCTGAGAATGAATTAATCTCTTTTCAGCTAATCATTGCTCCTTTAAATAAACGTCTTATTCCAGATATTAAGCGCATTTCAAAATTAATTTATTCTTGTGGAGATTTAGTGGTAAATATCAACAATAAACAAAGCAAGTATCCTTTTTGGATTGTTTTTCGTTATCTATTTTTTTTAGGACTACAGATTTTACTTCTCCCTGTGGGAATATTGGTTTTCATCGCTAGTAATGGCAAGGAGGGGCCGTTTTTAGCTTGGAATTTGATTAAGCCCTCTAAAAAAACTGACAATCCCTATCAGCAAGAGCTAGAAAAATTAGTTAAGGCTAAACTTGATCAGCCGTTGTTTAATACCTCAATAAGATTATTGGTAATTAGTTCCGATTCAAAAAGACTTTATCAAAAAGGTCGAGGATTTGTGTCAGCTTTATCATCGTTTAGTAACTCCGGTTATCAAGCGATTGTAACAACTTTTAATTTTAAGTTGGAATTAATAAAAAGACTTAAACAATATTTACTTGTCAATCGTCTTCTCAAACCGTTTGGTAATTTAATTTTATCCTCTTCGGAAATTAGTGATTTATATCACTTCCCTTTCACTCAAACTACCAAAACTGAAGATTTAATTAAAAGTCATAGTAAAGAATTGCCGGCACCAATCTCACTTAAAAAGGTAAAAAATCTAGATGTAGTTTTTGCTAATAATCATTATGGTGGTGGCATTACCCAGATTGGCTTAACTAAAGAAGAAAGGCGCCGTCATATGTATATCTTAGGGGCAACCGGAACAGGCAAAACCACACTGTTACTCTCTATGATAAAGCAAGACATGAAAAACAATAAAGGTTTGTGTGTGGTTGATCCTCATGGAGATCTGATTGAAGACATTTTACACATCATTCCAAAGAATCGGATAAAGGATGTGGTTTATTTCAATCCTGACGACATTGGTTATCCTGTTGGTATTAATTTACTTGAACTTTCTAAAGGATTAAGTCAGGAAGACGCAATTCGAGAAAAAGAGCTTATTGCAGAAAGCATCATTTCTCTGTTTCATAAAATCTATACTGAAAAATATAGTGGCCCTAGAATGGAATATATTTTAAGAAATACAATCCATACCGCATTTATTGTGCCTGGTGCGACCTTGTTTACGGTATATAAATTACTGATTAACACTAAGTTTAGAAAATCGGTGGTTAGAAATTTGACTGATGAAAATTTAATGGATTTTTGGAAATATGAATTTGCTAAAGCTGGAGATTATCAAAAGGTAAAGATGATCAGTCCGATTACCAATAAAATTGGAAGGTTTTTGTTCTCTCCTACAGCCAAGAGAATTCTGGAACAGGAAAAATCTACCATTAACTTTGATGAAATTATGGATCAAGGCAAAATTCTATTGTGTAATGTGTCTAAGGGTAAAATTGGTGAAGATAACTCTGAAGTGTTTGGTGTAGTGATTATGGCAAAAATTCAATTAGCGGCCTTAAAACGAGCTAGAATGGCGATGAAGGACAGAAAAGACTTTTATTTGTATGTAGACGAGTTTCAAAATTTTGCTACGCCAACTTTCGCTCAAATTTTGTCCGAGGCAAGAAAGTATAGATTAAGCGCCGTTCTTGCACACCAAACTACTTCACAGATTGAAGATAAGTCATTGGTTAATATAACTCTAGCTAATACCGGCACCGTAATTTGTTTTAGAACGGCTAACCCGGAAGATGAGCGATTAATCTTGCCCCAATTTCAACCCTATGTTGAAAAAGGAGAAATTGCTAGTTTGCCATCGTATAGGTTTTATATGAGATTAGGAGCACTTAATCCTGAAGAGCCCTTTTCTGGTGAAACAAT
>CAYQNE010000009.1:0-10423 GCA_964418875.1 uncultured Gammaproteobacteria bacterium
TCCTTAAACTATTAAACCATTGCGACAACTGGTCTAGTTTACGGGGGACGGGTCACTAGGAATTAAATCTTTAGATTTCCCTCTTCCAAAAGGTCTTACTACATCTAATGAGTCTTCTGCGTCAAAACCTAGATTTTCGATTAATTCTAGAGTAGATTCTACTGATTCTTGGTTTTGTCTCATAATTATAACCCCGATTCTTGTGGGTATATCTTTTTCTTTTAATAAACGTAGTGCCCTTAGAGTTTTTTCAAAACTGCCTGGAACAGTCGTTACTTGATCGTGAACTAGCGGAAAGTTAGAATAAAGTGAAACAGCTACATGTATATCAAGATCTTTTAGCCGGGAAATTTTTTCAGGGGTCAATAAAGTTCCGTTGGTAAATATCTCAACAAATTCGAATCCGAGATTCCTCGCATGTTCCATTAATTCAAACGTTCCTGGATAAACCAGGGGTTCTCCTCCAATAAATTGGGTTCTTTTACAACCTATTTGAGATCCTTGCTCAATTATTTTTTTCCAGGCGGGAAGGGTTAATTTTGCTTGTTGGTTGGGTGTACTTTCTTCGTAGCAATGGATGCATCTTAAATTACATTTTGGCGTGAGAACTAACCACATGAATTCCAGGCCACATTCTGGCTTCTCGGGAGTGAATTTGGTTATTTGTTCTCCTGTGAGTCCTGATTGTTTTAGTTGGGAGTAAAAGTCTGTTTCGACTCTTCGGTTGAGTATAATTTCTGATGCTGCTTTATTAACGGAATAAACATTGCCCAGATTGGTATCGTAAATGGCGGATCTGTTGGCTCCTTGGACAAGAAAGACGTCGTGGTTTATTTCAAAGGTTTGTTTTAATTGTTCTCGCATTAAGTATTAAAAAGCGATTTTATTAGAGTTCTTTAAGCTTGATACTTTTGGCTTCTTTTTTGTTTTCAATCAATTGTAGGTATTTTTCGGTGGTGGAAATTCGTTTGTGGCCGACCACTTGAGAAACGACGTCAATGGGGACGCCGGACATGAGCTGGAAAACAATAAAAGTATTGCGAAGATCGTTGACTTTGGCATTACTGATGCCGGCTTTGGCAAAATAACGATTTAAAAGACTTCTGATGTTTCTGGCCAAAAGAGGCCGGCCGGTTTTGGTGATAAATACATGTTTGGATTTACTATCATAACGATCCTGTTGGAGATAACGGTTGAGGGCAGTAGAGGCAGAATTGTTGAGAGGAACTTCTCTTTGAGGATGAGATTCGTAGAGTTCGATGATCACTTTATCGGCATGAACATGTTCCAGTTTTAAAAGCTCGATTTCTTTGATGCGCAGACCGGCCTGAAGCATCAATTCGACAATGGCAGTGGAGCGACTGTCGTGACGGCAGGCGTCGCGTAAGGCTCGATACTCGATGGGTTTAAGAATCTTGGGTAAATCATTTTCGTATTTGGGGTGTTTGACTTCAGAAGAAGGATCGCTATCGATAACCGCTTCGGCCTTGAGAAAGGAAAAAAAGTTTTTGATAGAGTTAAGTTTTCGAGAAATTGATTTGGCGGTATAGTTGTCTTTGGTCAGGTATTTTTTGAATTTGTCGACGTGAGAAGTTTGGACGGCATCAACGGTAGTAATCTTCAATTGGGATTGAAGAAATTTTATGAGTTGGTTGACGTCACCTTTGTAGGCTACAATGGTATTGATCGACTTACCTGATTTGGTCAGTGAATTGCTGAATAAATCAAGGGCGTAATCGAAAGATAAGTTAGGCATAAATTTTATTAGTTGTACTGAGTCTTATAGTAACACAAAGTAGGATAGGTGACAATGAGATGAATAAATCCATAAAAAAAGTTTTTTTATACCTAAGTGGTGGAATTATTCTATTGTCGGTGGGATTGAATATCAATAAGCAATTTGGGATTTTGTGGGGGGCCAGAGGAAGAAATGAAGAAGTAAGGAAAGAAATCGAAAAGCTGACAAAAGAGAATACCAGAATGAAACAAGAAATAGAGTACGCCACCAGTAGTGCTTTTGTCGACAGACAGGCCCGAAAATCGTTCGGTTTGGGGGGAGAGAATGATTACTGGTTGATACTACCGGAGGAAAAAGAGTTGGGAGAATTGTTCCCTCAGGTAAATATGGGGGGCGATAAGACGAAATTTCAACAATGGTTGGATTTGTTTAGATAGGCAGTTTGTGCTAAAATTTTCAAGCTAATTACCTGCGGGGTAGTGTACGGCTGCACGTGAGGCTCAAAATGGGCCGGCTGTAAAGTAATTTACGGTTTTGTACTTCGCTATATCGGTGAAACCCTATCATCAATAGGGCAATACCGAGGAAACCTCGATTTTTGGGGGATCCGTAGAGACTACACGCGAAGCTTCCTAATAACAGGAAGATGATATAGTCCGACACTCTCAGTAATGGGAGACAACAGATGCATAATCTCACAGGCCGGGTTCAACTCCCGGCCCCGCAACAAAGAAAGAATCCCCCGAAAGGGGGATTTTGGGTGGGTATGGATGGAATCGAACCATCGACCCCTGACTTATAAGATCAGTGCTCTAACCGCTGAGCTACATACCCAAAGTAGCAGGGGGGGGAGTTGAACCCCCGACCTCGGCATTATGAATGCCGCGCTCTTACCAAACTGAGCTACCCTGCCTTGTCCGCCATAGCTTTAGCGGCGGAGGACCGATACTGTGGAATTATAGCAATTATTGTTAAGTTTCTATAGCTAAAAAGTTTTTTTGAAGCTGTGAAAATGGGAAGAGTTTGATATATTGTCGTTTATGCCTCCTGAATGTCTGCCAATACTATTGCACCTATTAATTCCGGTTTTCAAAAGTCCGGCTTTTTGGATTCCAGTTTATTTAGCCGAAATAGTCAAGTATGCTCCAGCCGATGCTGCCAAATTCAGCCTATTATTTCCTTTTTTTGGAGGAATTTCAGTTATTTGTTATGGTTTTATCTCCGATAATAAAATGAGGGGTAAAAAATAGATGGGTGAGCCTTGAATAAGTCAACCAAAATAATACAAACTGGGGTTAACTATATGTTATTTTATTTTTTGTCTTAAAGTTTTAGGAATTTTTTCGATTAGGCGCAAAAAGTAATATTTTGGACTTAACGGAAAATCTCGGGCGTGCATATATTGTTTGAGTTGGCCACCAAAACCGGTTTTGAAAAGGGTTAAGCCATACCAGGGGTGATCCTTTTGATCAAGTGGTGAAACTCCCCACATATTGTAAATTTGGCAACCGCGAGTTCTGGCTTCTAAGATGGCCTGCCATTGGATCAGGTAATTGACAGGGACTTTGGTGGTTTGGGAACCGCTTTGGTAGTAAAAAGCAAATTTGTCCATAAAAATAATTAAAGCAGCCCCGGTGATATTTTTGTCGTGTTTTCCCAAAAGTAATACGGCTGAGTTGTTATTAAAAAATTGTTTTAGCTCTCTCTTTAGATATTGTTTTGAAAATGGGACAAAATTGTTGCGCTTGACTACTTCTAATTGTAATTTATATAAAATGTCAACGTCTTCAATTTTTTGACTGCTTTTTACTTTGACTTTTTCTTTAATGGCTCTTCTAATTAGATTCCTAGTGGTCTTTCTCATCCGAGCCATAACTTCATCTTCGGTGCCGGTGATATCAATTAGCCAAGTGTCTTCGGTGTGCATAATAACTGGGGCGGGTTTGAAACCAAAATTTGAGAATAAAGCGGCGCTTTTTGATTGCTTTGGGAGCCAAGGACTAATTCTAAGACAAAGACAATTGTTTTTTTGGGCAAGACCAACTAAAAAATTAAAAAAGGCTTTCCAGTATTTTGGATGCTGATTCTTTAATAAGGGCCCATGGGGAACAAAAAAGATTTTGCCACGCCTGGCTGAAATAGTAAAGGCTTGGGCAAGACCAACTAGTTTGCGTTTATCAAACAGGGCAAGACGGACAACAAATTCTTTGTCTGAATTGTTTATTTCTCCCCAGTCCCATGATTGTAAAAAAGTAAAATCATTAAAAGTGCTGACCCATTTGTCCCACTTTTTGCGATCTTTAATAATTTTTATTTCCATTGGTTAATAATGGAGGCTATTTTTAAAACATTAAAGGCATTAATGTTAGGATTAGTCGGAAGGTTGACAATTTTAGATGATGCCGTCTCTGCTTTGGGGCAAGAACCGGGGAGGTAAGAAAATTTTTTTAAATTTATGCTTTTGGGAGCGATAACTTGATCGTACCAGTCGCCCAAAAAAATTGATTTTTGAGTCAATAAGCTTCTTAGATGTTTGGGGTGATCGACTTCAATTGAGTACCTTAGATAGGCGCTTTTGGGGTCGTGTTTAAGACCCAAGGTTTGGCTGTATATTTTGGCATGGCTTTTTCTTGTTTTTATCATTTGAGGTAATTTTTTTAACTGTTTTAACACCAACCATGATAACTCATCTGGTAGGCCTTGGAAGAAAGGTGGCAATCTCCCTTTCTTTTCTTTGGATGAAATTGGGCCGGAGAATTTTTTTGATTTTTTATAAAACCAATGAATCATTTTACCTAAGCCTAGGCCGTAGGTTTGTAATATTAACCAGATCCAGATCGGGTATGCTAACTGCGTCCGAACCCATTTTTGACTCCTAAGAGGCCAGTTCTTTTGGGTGTTTTTGATTTTTTTGATGGTTTTGTCATCGGCGACTACCGCCCCGCCCCAGATGCCTGAAACTGCTTTGTCTCTACCAAAACTTAATATGGCGGCATCACCCCACTGGCCTAATAATTTTTTTTGATAACTAACCCCGATACCATGGGCCAAGTCTTCAATCAGTTTGAGATGATGATGGCGACAAAGTGAAATTATTTTTTTGATGTTGGCAGGGGTGGCAAAGGTGTGTTGGATGATAACGGCTTTGGTCTTTTTGGTAATTTTTGCTTTTAAATCAGCGGGGTTAAGATTGTAACTGGAATCGATATCAACATAGATAGGTTTGGCTCCAATTGCCATAATGGCGGCCGGGACAACAGAGCAAGTAAAGGCCTGAAGAATGACTTCGTCACCAGACTGAATCCCCCAGGCTTTTAATAAAAGATATAGAGCGAGACGACCATTTTCGGTGATGTCGACATCTTTTTTGAATTGTTTTTTCAAGAATTGCTCTAACCCTTGTTTTGATCCTTGACAGGAGATTTGGCCTGTTTTTAAATTGAAGCAGTCTTTGATATCGGTAGCATTAAAATTTGGGATCAGGCTAATGCTGATGGCTTTAAAAGGATTGTGCATTTGTAAATGAATCAATAACTACCCGAGGAATTCTGCCTTTAAAAATAAGTAAGGTTTTGGGGTCAATTTCTTTTTTTATTTTATTAATTAGTTTCTTTGGATTGGTTTCTATTTCTGTTTTATTGTTGATATTTAATTCTTTGGCCCATTGTCGATCAGTTAAAAAAATTTTATCTGTGTCTATTAAATTTTTTCGGATAATTTGGTGACTGTTGCTACCAGCGTCGCCTAACTCTATGATGCCGGGGGTAATTAATATTTTTTTAAAATTCGGCCAAACTTTTGTATATTCTAAAAGTGATAAAAAGGATTCTAGGCTGGCGTTATAACTATCGTCGACAATAGCTAATTTTGGCGTGACCTTGATCAGTTTGGGCCAAAAGAGAGAGGGGTTGATTGTTGCTAAAGTCTGGCTTATATCATCCAAGTTAAGTCCTAAATACTGTCCTACTTTTATACTGCCGATTACATTTCTAACTATTTGCTTGCCTAATAAAGGTAGTTTGAAATTAGTACCGGCGAAAGTAAAACTAAGATGGGTTTTGGTTTGGGTAATGTGGCTAGCTTCTTTGAGAGAAAAATTTTTTTGAGCGACTAGGCCGAGACCATTTGAGGGCAAAGAGTTGATGAGTTCGTGTTTTGCTTTTTTGATATTGTTTAAACTACCAAAAAGGGCAAGGTGTTGATTGCCAAGGCCAGTAATAATTCCGATTTTGGGTTTTACTATCTGGCAAACGGCTTTGATTTCACCGATTTTATAGGCGCCCATTTCAACAACGAATATATCTTCGTCCCCAGAGAGCTTTAGAACTGTTTGGGCAACTCCGATCTCAGAGTTAATATTTTCGGGAGTGTAGCCGACTTTATATTTGGATGATAAGAGGTGGGCCAAAAGTTGTTTGGTGGAACTTTTTCCAAAACTGCCGGTAACACCGATAACTAACCCTTTAAAATTACTCATTTTGAGTTTGGCTTGATTAATTAACCTTTTTTTAAGCCAGATGAAAAGTGGTGTCCAAATAGCTATGGCGAGGGTGGTCCAGAATGGAGTAATTAATAAAAGAGAAAACCATGTGGCTGGGCCAAAGTATAGACGTAAACTGACGGGGATGATCGTTACAAGTAAGCTTAAGATGACCCGAATGGTTGGCTGGGGACGATACCATTTTTTTATGTTGAACTGTTGGACAAGGATTTTTCGGGGTTGACTACTAAAACTTTCTGTCATCCGATCAAGGCGGTATTCTTTGATTTGCCAGAGATAGGCCCAATAGAGGACTTGATGAATCCAAAACAAGACTCCGATTAGATCGAAAGGTGAGTTCATGCGAGAAAGTTTTTGATAACTTGAGCAGTTTTTGAAGGATTATTATAGGGAAGGCCGTGGTTTTCTCCTTCAACTTTGACCAGTGTTGAGTTTTTTATTAGCTCGTGGATTATTTTAGCTTGCCAAAGTGGAGTGGTATTGTCTTGATCTCCCCAAATTAAACAAGAGGTTGTTTTGATGCGGGCAATGTCATCTTCTAAGTTTTCGGAGACAACCAATTTCATTGACTGTCTGAGAACACCTGAACATTGTTGATAATCTCGGGAGCGAAACCATTGACCATATTTGGCCTTTATTTTTTGAGGCAAATATCGACTAAGTAGTTTGAGTATTTTTACCTTTAGACTAGGCCTTTCTATGCCCGCGCTGGCGATTAAAATTAGTTTTTTTGGTCGGGTCATGTTAGTGGCCGTCAATTTTATGGCGACTTTACCACCAAAAGAGTGACCGATAATGGCTATTGGTTTTACTTTCAGTTTGGTTAAGAAGTTAACAACTAGCTTGGCGTATGAATCAACCCCCCAGGGGCAAGGTGGCTGATCTGAACCACCAAAACCAGGAAAATCCAAAGCAATTACTCGAAAATTTTTTGATAAGAGATTAATTAGGTTGGAGTATTTTTCTTTGCTTAAACCTCTGGCCCAACCATGTAACAACACCAATATTTGACCCTTACCCACATCAGAATAATCAATGTTTAAACCATCGACTTTGGTGTTCATTGTCTAATTATATCTTCTTAATGGCTGGTTAACCCGACCGGTTAGCACTTAAACGCATTTCTCCTATTACGACTGTCAAATCTGGGTTAGAGGATTTAAAAATGGTGGTTCCGGTGCGACAACCGGTGTCGTCGGTGGCGATTAGTTCGATCTTTCCTTTGGCAACAGTAGCACCTTGATCGTCGGTTAATTCGGCTTGATTCAAGTCACCGGTTATTCTTCCTCTAGTCAAACCAGCGTTTGGGCTAGAAAAATAGACATGTTCGTCATAAAGCGGACCCTGTCTTTCTCTAAATACGTTACGCATTATATTTTGTCCTTTTGGTATAAATTTTTATTATTATTGACAGGAGTATTAAGGTGGCCATGATGCCGAAAAAGGGATAAATTAGCCCAAGTAACTTGGAAAAACCCAGGAGAAATTTGTGACAAAATGGTAGATGGCGAAAGGTGTGGGGGTGTTATGACGTCCACACGGGAAGAGAGAGTTGAGGCAACGGAGAAGAAGAAAACGCGGAGGAGGGAGATAGATAGAGCAAGAAAAAAGGCCGTCTAGTTTAGCCCCATGGCTTGAAGCATTTGTTTTAGAGTTTTTTGGGCTTCGGCTTGGGCTCGATGAGAGCCGGAAGTGATAATCTCGTCAATTAATTTGGCTTCTCCTTGGTATTTGGCCCGACGAGTACGAATGGGGTCAAGGAACTTATTGATAGCAAGAGTCAGTTTCTCTTTGACTTCAACATCACCGACCTTACCTTGGCGGTAGCGGTATTTGAGATCTTCGACCTCTTTCTTGTCGGAATTAAAAGCGTCATGGTAAACAAAAACAGGATTGCCTTCGACGGTGCCGGGGTCGGTGGCGCGAATACGATTGGGGTCGGTATACATGGATTTAATTTTCTTGGTAACGGTGGCGCCATCATCGGAAAGATAGATGCAATTACCGACAGATTTACTCATTTTGGATTGGCCGTCAGTACCGGGAAGAGTGCCAACATTACCGATCAGAGCCTTGGGGGCAGGAAAAACTTCCCCATAGGTTTTGTTAAAAGTTTTAGCAATTTCTCGAGTGACTTCGACGTGAGATTCCTGATCTTTGCCGACTGGAACTAGACTGGCTTTGACCATTAAGATATCAGCAGTTTGGAGGACGGGATAAGTAAGCAACCCCAAAGAAGGTTTTTTGATAGCCAGATCGTGCATAACTTCCTTTAAGGTGGGAACTCGCTGACAACGGGGAACGGAAATAAGCATGGAAAAAAGAAGAGAAATGTAAGCCACCTCGGGAACTTGGCTTTGTTGATAGATAACACATTTTTCCGGATCGATACCAACAGAAAGGTAATCGAGGACCAATCCCCTAGCCCGACTGTTGATAGTGCTAGTTTTATCTTTGGTGGGAGCGGTAGTCAGAGTGTGAAGGTCGGCGATGATAAAGTAGCAATCATATTTGTCCTGAAGTTTGACCCTGTTTTGGAGAGTTCCGACATAGTGACCTAAATGTAAAGGGCCGGTAGGTCGATCACCGGTGAGAATGCGAGGTTTGGATTTTTGATTTTTCATAAGTTTTGATTAAATTTTAACATTAAGTCATGGTCCAATCGGCTTTTGAGACCGTAGAAATTGTAAGAGGTTTCTCCGGTGAAAAGCGGACAAAAACCTCGGCGATGTTTTTTGAAATTAATATAATGATCGGGTTTTTTAATTAATCCATAAACAGTGTAAATTTTTATAAACTGAGGCCGGGGTTTTTTAAGATGGCCAATAATGTTGAGAGTGTTTTGGTAACTCTTGTATGATTTTTTAGGACCGGTTTCTATAGAAATACCCGATCTCCTGTCAATAAGGGAACAGCCCTTTTTGATGTTAAATTTCATGTAGACTACATGCTTTAAGCCCGTAATTTGGGCTAATTTGATCATTTTGGGATCAACAACGATAGCGAAGGGAGGACCGAGGGCTGAAGTGGAGTGAAAGTCGACTATGGTTTGATTGACTGGGATTTTTTTTAAAATTTGTCGGGCCAGTTTTGATTCAAAATTATTGTTCCCAGCTTTAAAGCTGGCATTGAGATCGGAATCGATGAAACGAATTTGGCGGGATAAAGCTCGAGGATGAGCAACAAATTGATCTATTTTGTTTTTGGCTAGAGCAAAAACCGGAGTCGGTTCGTCGCCATGAATGGCAGTAACAAAAATCATCCTTCCCTCCTTTGACCGATCAGTAATAAAGCATCGCCATGGTCATAATCGAGCTGATTAGTTAGGTTTCTGATTCGATCATTTCTACTCCTAGGCCTTAGACCGCCCTGAACCATAGGCTGACCACCGTAATAACCCGGAATAATTAAGCTGTCCGGATTTAGCCGATGATGACAGAGATTGATATTTCTTATAAGGTCAAGAGTTTGGTTGTCTGGAGGATGGTCAATGGGAGTAACTCGTCCAGGACAATAAAATTCCATAGCATCAAGCACGAAATCATTTTGAGTTCTAGCAACAACAAAAATCGGATTGACCTGGGTTAATATCCTTTGGGTGATTTTTCTGATCAAATGAGGCATTGCCAATGGTAATTTAGCGGCACCGGCCAAATAAATTGTTTGGTAATCAGGAAAATTCTGGATAATTCTAAAAGCTTGAAGTCGGCGATTTTGATCAAAAGCCAAAAATAACTCACCTTGGTGAATGTGACCTGAAACATCAGTGAAAAAATCTAAAGTTGGTCGTCTTTTAAAAGCGAGACAAGCCAGTTGATATATAGGATCAATATATTGATCGGGTCGGAAGCAGGAGTAGACATTGACATCTTCGAGAGTCAGTACAGGCTTAAGAGCATCGCCAAACTAAACTCCCATTGATCTCGGTCACGTCAGGGTGGTTAAGGGATAATTGATCTGGTTGTTGGAGATGAAGTTTTTCTTTCATTTTTGTTTTGTTAATTAATATTGTTGACATTAGATTGAGATTGATTGTCAAATAGACAAACAAATCCCGCTTAAACGGGATTTGTTCTGTAACTGAAGATTAAAATTATGACATCAAGAAATCTCCCGCTTTTGGGTTAGCAATTTTTTTGCCACCAGCTGCAAGAGATATTTTGTATCATTGTCGGATTATAGCA
>CAYQNE010000010.1:0-9505 GCA_964418875.1 uncultured Gammaproteobacteria bacterium
TCCATTGAAGCTATTTCCCCCAAACCTGTCAAAAATAAGCCCGATATCTTTAAATACATCTTCTTTCTGTCTCTGCTCATTTTTCTAATCGTAGCCGGTGCTATTGTTTCAACTCTTGTCAAAAGTCAACAATCCAACACCACCTCCACCCCGTTGGATACCAAGCCATCCAATCAGGCCACCCCCACCATACTTTCTACCCAAGTTTGTCATCTTAACGACCAGGAATATCAAGTGGGGCAGTCATTCCCAGCTGCCGATGACTGCAACACCTGTACTTGTCAATCTGACTTAATCATCTCTTGTACCGATAAAAATTGTGATCAGTAATCAAACAATTGACTATTGACGCGAATACACATTGTAGATATAATACAAAACATTCGGCGGGCTTTGGTTTGGAGCCGCCCTTTTTTAGTCCTCGTTAAATTTTAAAGGAAAATTGTCGGCGGGAACATCAAAAAGAATCAACTGGGGAAAAAATTACCCTCATCTTCCAAGGTTAAATCTTATTGAAATTCAAAAAGAGTCTTGGAAAAAATTTTTAGAAAAAGATTTGGCCAAAACCATTAAATCAATTTCTCCCATCTCTGACTACACAGGGAACAACTGGGAATTGGAATTAAAGTCCCTTGTATTTAACCCTCCCGTTATCAGTCCTCTTGTGGCCCAAAAAAGAGGAATCAACTACTCTGTCCCGGTCGAAATCAATGTCAAACTGAGCAATAAGAGAACCGGCAACATTAAAGAAGAAAATGTTTTTTTCCTGAACTTGCCCACCATGACCCAGCGGGGAACCTTCATTATTAATGGGATTGAAAGGGGAGTTATCAATCAATTGGTCAGATCTCCGGGAATATATTTTACCGGAGAAACCGATCCTTCCACCGGGAAAACCCTTTACAACGCTGAAATCCGCCCCACCAGAGGTTCTTGGTTGGAATTCTTTGTTGGTAAAAAAGGTGTAATCTTCGCTCGTATTGATCGAAAAAGAAAATTTCCCGCTACTATTCTGCTGCGAGCCGCCTGTAAGATGTCAGACAAAGATCTGGTCGCCCAATTTTCCGACTACATTGCCACCACCATTGCTGCCGACAATTCCCATACCCCCCAAGAAGCTGTTTTGGAATTTTATCGCAAACTTCGTCCCGGCGAACCGGCTGTTTTAGAAAACGCCCAAAGATTCCTTCGAGAGAGATTTTTTACCTTGCGCACCTATGAACTGGGTCAAGTTGGTCGCTACAAAATAAACAAGAAATTTGGTTTTAATTTTGACGACAAGGATGAAAACAACTGGGTGATTAAAAACGAAGACATACTCGCCACCATTAAGTATCTGATTGAACTTCAAAAAGGTAACCAAACTCGTCTCGACGATATTGATAGTTTATCCAACAGAAGACTACGACAATGTGGTGAAATTATCAGTCAAATTGCCATTAGGCCAGCCTTGTCCAGATTCGAAAGGATGGTCAAAGAAAGAATGAGCTTAATCTCTACCAAGGAAAACCCATCTCCTTCCCAGATGATCAACCCCCAGCCCCTGATTTCCTCTTTAAACAGTTTTTTCCGATCCAATCAACTTTCTTCCATTTTAGATAAGACCAATCCTTTGGCTGAAATTGATCTGCTTCGCCGTATTACTGTGGTTGGTATCGGTGGACTGACTCGTGAAAGAGCCGCCTTTTCTATCAGAGATGTTCACAGTTCTCAGTATGGTCGCATTTGTGCCGTCCGCTCTCCGGAGGGTCCTAACATTGGTCTGGTTACTTATTTGGCTCTCTATGCCAAAGTTAACCCGTACGGCTTTATTCTCAGTCCCTTCAGGAAGGTTAAAAAGATTAACAACAAACATAAAATCACCAACCAAATCGATTATCTGGATGCCGACGATGAATACACTCAACACATTACCCACTTGGGCATTGATATTGACAAAGCCTTTTGCATTAACCAAAAATGGGTACCTTTCCGCCACCAAGGAGAATTTATTGAAGGCTCTGTTAATTTAGTTGACTACATTGATCTGGTTCCCAACCAAATTGTCGGCACCTCGGCCTCATTGATTCCTTTTATCAGTCATGACGATGCCACTCGGGCCCTTATGGGTTCTCACATGCAGACTCAAGCGGTACCGCTAGTCAATACCGAAGCCCCTATTGTCGGTACCGGTATTGAGTCAATTATTGCTTCGGCCATGAATCGTACCGTTTTAGCCCAACATCACGGTAAAGTTAGTTACGTTGATGGTAATAAAATAATTGTCACTCTGGATAAGAAAACCAAACAAGCCCCAAAAAACCTTAACGACTTCAGTCGTATAAGTGATGATGGTAAATATGAAAATTATTTCCTGACTAAATTTAACCGCACTTCCCCTTACGGAACTTGTTACAACCAACGCGTTGTTATCAATGTGGGAGACAAAGTCAAGCCCGGCGATCTTCTGATTGACGGCCCCTCTACTCAAAACGGCGAACTGTCTATCGGCAAAAACTTACTGGTGGCCTACCAATCCATCGACGGCCTTACTTATGAAGACTCTTTTCTAATCTCTGATCGTCTGGTTAAACACGATGTTTTAACCAGCGTTCAGATTTATGAATCCAAATGTCAGGTGGTTGAAACCAAGCTGGGGGGTGAAGAACTAACCAAAGATATCCCCAATGTATCTGAAAATGAACTGTCTAAACTAACCAGTGATGGTATCGTTATGATCGGCGCCACCGTCAATCCCAATGATATTCTGGTTGGTAAAATTGAACCACGTGGCGAGAAAGAATTAAGCGCCGAAGAAAGACTCTTACGAGCTATTTTTGGTGAAAAAGCCAGAGAAGTTAAGGACACCTCTCTTCGTGTTTCCAACGGACAAGGCGGTGTTGTTATTAGAATCGATGTTCTCGACAGAGACAACGGTGATGAACTCGACCCCGGTGTCAACAAAATAGTTAAAGTCTATGTGGCCCAAATGCGCCGCATTCAAGAAGGAGATAAAATTGCCGGTCGGCATGGTAATAAGGGTGTTATTTGCCGAATTATGCCGGCATATGACATGCCTCATTTGGCCGATGGCACCCCCATAGACATGATCATATCCCCACTTTCAGTCATCGCTCGCATGAATTTAGGTCAGATTATGGAAACAGTATTGGCTTATGCCGGATCCAAACTGAATAAAAAATATGCCGTTCCGGTTTTCGATAAATATCCTGAAGAAAAAATCATCGCCGAATTAATTAAAGCCGGCATATCAGCTGATAGTAAAACTCAACTTTATGACGGTCGCACCGGCAAACCTTACGATCAAAAAGCTATTGTTGGCATGGGCTATATTCTAAAGCTGGTTCACATGGTTAATGACAAATTCCACGCTCGCTCTACTGGTCCTTATTCTCTGGTCACCCAACAGCCGCTGGGGGGTAAAGCTAGAATGGGTGGACAGCGGTTGGGAGAAATGGAAGTTTGGTCTTTGGAAGCACACCAAGCCGCCCATGTTCTTCAAGAAATGTTAACCATAAAATCAGACGATGTCGAAGGCCGGGCTAAAGCCTTTCAGGCCATTATTAAGGGCTTGCCGATTCCCCCTCCCAATATCCCCGAGTCTTTTAAAGTGTTAACCAAAGAATTAGCCGGATTGGCCCTTGATGTCAATCCCGTCGGAATTCAACCGGCCCTTTCCCTCGACCATCAAGAAAGTAAAAGCCGAAATAAAAAAACCGATAAATTAAAAAAGACAAAAGATAAAAAAAGGAAAAAATAAATGTTTGATTTTAAGAAAACCACCAATTTTTCTGGATTACAAATAAAACTGGCTTCTCCCCAAGATATTCTATCTTGGTCCCATGGTGAAGTCACCAAGCCGGAAACTATTAATTATCGCTCTTGGCGTCCCGAAAAAGACGGTTTATTTTGTGAAAAAATTTTTGGTCCCAGTCGAGACTATGAGTGTTATTGTGGAAAATACAAAAAGGTTCGATTTAAAGGCATTATTTGTGATAAGTGTGGCGTAGAAGTTACCACTTCAAAAGTCAGGAGGGAGAGAATGGGTCATATCAGCTTGGCTTCTCCGGTGGCTCATCTTTGGTATTTACGTAATATTCCCTCGGCTCTATCTCTGATATTAGATATCCCCCAAAAAAGTTTGGAGGCGGTTGTATATTTTACTAAACATTTGGTTGTTTCCGTTGATAATAAAAAAAGAAAAGAATCCCTTAAGTTTCTTTTACAAAATTCCGCCAAAAAACAAAAAGTTGTCGATATTGATACCCAAAAAGAAATCAAATTACTCCAAAAACAGACTGCCACAGACAAGAAGACTCTGGTCAAAAAGATCAGAAACAAAGAGCAGCGACTAATAGCCCAAAAAGAAGCTGATATTAAACTCAAACAACTAATTCAAAAACTAGACAACAAAGCCTCGACCGAAAAGAAACGCATCGAAGGGTTAAGTGATTTTTTGGAAAGTAAAATCAAATCACTCCAAGTCCTGTCCACTCTAACAGAAGAAGAATTTTTTTACTTACAACAGTTTAAGGCCGCCAGATTTTTTCAAATTAAAATGGGAGCCGAAGCCGTTCATCAAGTTTTACAACAAATTGACCTTAAAAGCACTGTTAAAAATCTCAAAGACGAACTTGGTAAGACCAACAGTAAACTAAAGAAAAAAAAGATAATGTTTAAAATAAGGATTCTGAGTGGCATGTTGGGAAATAACATTGATCCGGCTTGGACCATTTTAAAATATGTCCCGGTCATCCCCCCCGATCTGCGACCCATGGTTCAATTAACCGGTGGCCGTTTTGCCACTTCAGATCTAAATGACTTATATCGTCGTTTGATCAATCGCAATAACCGTCTTAAAAAATTACTTAAACTTGGAGCCCCGGAAATTATCTTGAGAAATGAAAAAAGAATGCTCCAGGAATCAGTCGATAATTTAATCGACTCTCAAAAAAGTGCTAAAAATCGGCACCACTCACGGAAAAGAATTCCTCGATCTCTTTCTGATTTACTTCGGGGTAAAAAAGGTCGCTTCAGACGCAATCTTTTAGGCAAAAGAGTGGACTATTCCGGTCGCTCTGTTATTGTTGTCGGTCCCGAATTAAAACTAAACCAGGTTGGCCTTCCCAAAGAAATTGCCTTGGAAATGTTCCGACCCTTTGTTCTGCATCAACTCATTAGTCTGGGATTGGCTCCCAACATTAGAAGTGCTAAGAATCTGATTGATCATCGTATCACTCAAGTTTATGACATCCTGGAAAAAGTTACCAAAAAAAAGCTGGTGATCCTAAATCGCGCCCCCACCTTACACAAGCTGTCTATGCAGGCTTTCAGGCCGATTCTGATTGACGGTCTAGCCATTCGTCTCCATCCCTGTGTCTGTAAGGGTTTCAATGCCGATTTTGACGGTGACCAGATGGGGGTTCATCTGCCCCTTTCTCAGTTAGCCCAAAAAGAAGCCAGGCGCCTCATGCTCCCGTCAAAAAACCTTCTCAAGCCCTCCGACGGTAGTCCCATATCGGTTCCCACCCAAGAAATGGCCGTCGGCTGTTACTACCTCACCTCCATCCGCCAGCAAGATATTTCCAAAGTCGACCGGGGCGACCTTAACGATATCCCCATCTTTTCTGATGTCCAGGAGGCTTCTTTGGCCTATCAGACCGACTCTATTGGTCTACGTCAATTAATTGCCGTCAGGATGAAAGACAAAATTGTCAAAACTACCTTTGGGCGGATTTGGTTCAATTCCATTCTTCCTGCGGAATTCGACTATCTTAATCAAGCCATGTCAGGCAACAAGGCCGTCAAAGATTTGGTTGTTGAATCCTTGGAAATCGCCGGTCGCCGCCAGACAGTCAAATTAATCGATAGTCTCAAGGAAATTGGTTTCAAGGGCTTTACTCTTTCGGGACTGTCTCTTTCTTTGGCCGACTGTGGATTTCTTCCCTCCAAATCAAAAATTATCGCTAAGGCTGAAAAAAGAATCGTCGAAATCGAAAAAAATTATAAGAACGGCCTTATTACTCAAGACGAAAAAAATAGGCTTAGTCAAAGCATCTGGATGGAAATTACTGAAGAAATAGCCGAAAAAACATGGGCCACCTTAGATGAAGACTCTCCCATCAAAATCATTTCTTCGGCCGGCATTAAAAGGGCCTCCAAAGATCAAATCAAGCAACTTTCCGGTATGCGGGGATTAATGGTTGATCCTACCGGACGCATCGTCTCCCTCCCCACCAAATCAAACTTCAGAGAGGGATTATCTGTTTTTGAATATGTTACCGGCACTCGTGGTACTCGTAAAGGTTTGGCTGATACAGCTCTAAAAACCGCCGATGCCGGATATCTGACTCGTCGCCTTGTCGACGCCTCTCATGTTTCTATTATTCGTATTAATGATTGTGGCACCAAAAAATTTATTACCATTAACAAAAACGAAAAAAACAGAAGTAGATTTTTTACTCGTCGCCTCCGGGGTCGCTTTTTAGCCAATTCCGTCATTCATCCTAAAACCAAAAAAAGAATTGCTCGATCAGGCCAGATTATCGATGAAAATTTGGCCACTATTATTGAAAACAGTGGCATTAATGCCGTCGATGTCAGGTCTCCCCTTGCTTGCACTACTACCAATGGTCTTTGTCAAAAATGTTATGGTTGGGATCTGTCTAAGCGAAAGATAGTCGATATCGGCACTCCGGTTGGTGTTATTGCCGCCCAATCAGTCGGAGAACCGGGTACTCAACTTACCTTAAGAACCAAGCATACCGGTGGAGTGGTCGGGGTTGATGTTACTCAGGGCTTGCCCCGGATTCAAGAACTTTTTGAAATCAGAACCCCCAAAGTCCCCTCTCCTTTGGCTGAAATCAGCGGCAAGCTTAGGGTCGAGGAAACCATTGACGGTTTTGAAATAAAAATCAGTGGCAAAAATGACAAGGGTCAGCCACAAAAAGTCACCTATCTTTTACCCAGTAATGTTAACCTGCTCGTTTCTGATGGTGACTTGGTGGCCCAGGGAGCTCAAATTTGTGCCGGCCCTCTTGATGTTAGAGAAATTTTAGCTATCAGTGGTATCGAGACGGCTCAAAGATATTTAATCGACAGTATTCAGTTTGTCTACGAATCTCAGGGGATTGGAATTCACGACAAACACGTCGAAGTTATCGTTCGCGAAATGAGCAATAAAATAAAAGTCGAAAACCCCCATGATACCAACTTCCTCTTTGATCAAACCGTTACACAATCAACTTTCCGGACCGAAAACGACAGAATCAAAAAAACCACCGGTCGTCCGGCCAAAGGTAAAACAGTTCTTCTTGGTCTTATCCAATCAGCTCTCACTACCAGTTCATGGCTGTCAGCCGCCTCCTTTCAGCAAACCACCGGAGTTCTGACCAGATCTTCACTTATTGCCGAGACCGACAACTTGATAGGCCTAAAGGAAAATGTTATTATCGGACACCTTATTCCCGTGGGTAAAGATCAACCAAAAGAGTAACTAACATGCCAACATTTAACCAACTGGTCAGAAAAGGCCGGTCCAAAAAAAGCAAAAAAATCAAAGCCGTGGCTTTACGTGACAGTTTTAACAGTATCAAAAATACTACTATAACCAGTAAAAGTTCTTTTAAAAGAGGCGTCATCACCATGGTCAAAACCATGACCCCCAAAAAACCCCACTCGGCCTTAAGAAAAGTTGCCAAAGTCAAACTCAGCAATCACAGCCTGATTACTGCTTATATTCCCGGTGTTGGCCACAATCTGGCCGAACACAGTATTGTTTCTGTTCGTGGTGGCAGGGTCAGGGACTTGCCCGGTGTTCGTTACCATATTGTCAGAGGTAAATATGACTGCTCTGGAGTTGTCGGTCGTCAGCAAGCTCGCAGTAAATACGGGGTCAAGAAAAACGCTACCGCGGCTGATACTGCCACTCCTTCTCCGGCCAGTCCCGTTACCGACCAGGCTACCCCCGCCCCACCCCCTAAAAGTTAAAAAAAATATATGTCCAGAAAAGGCCCCAGTAAAACCAGAAAAATAACCTCGGATACAATTTACCACAGTCTTACCGTTTCCAAGTTAATTAATTATGTGATGAAAGCTGGCCAGAAAAATGTTGCTCGAAAACAAGTTTATCAAGCCCTGGAGCTACTCCAAAAAACCAACTCCAAAACTGACGTGATTGATCTTTTGGACCAAGCCCTTGACAACATTAAACCCAAAATAGAAGTCCGACCTCGTCGCATTGGGGGTGCCGTTTACCAAGTGCCGGCTCCGGTCAGAGCTCATCGTCAAGATTCTTTGTCTATCCGCTGGTTAGTTGGATCAGCCCGCCAAAGACCCAACAAACAGTACCACACTTTTGCCGAAAAACTTGCCGCCGAACTCATAGATGCTCTTGACAGTCAGGGTGGCGCTGTCAGTAAGCGCGTAGGAGTCGAAAAAATGGCCGAAGCCAATAAGGCCTTTTCCCACTTGCGTTGGTGATCGTTTTCGATCATACTATGACAGATGTCTCTTTTCTCAAAAACACATTTTGTTCTTTGGCCTCAAAAGGAATCGACGGAAATCTATTCCAGTAAACAAGAAAACAACACTTTTTCTTTTGATATAAGCTTATGGAAAGAACAGAGCCCCCAAGACCTCAGGCCATTAATCCTCTATCTTCAAAAAAATAAAATAAAATCTTGTCAGGTGCTTATTCCCGACGACATTGTCCTAACCAGATCCTTTGTCTACGATAGTAAGATCAGCTCTATTGAAAAAAAAGAGGTTATCAGTCTAGCCCAAGGCTTCACCCCTTTTGATATAGATCCTGGCGCCGTCAGTTACCAACTGGTCAATAATTCATCCAAAACCATTATCAGAACTACTATTTATGATCATCAAAAACTCGAAATTTTGAAATTAAATCTAGCCAAAACCGGCGTCAAAATTACCTCGTCTTGGCCGGTTTCATTCGCCGTCAGTCATCTTATCAATACTTTTTTTCATCAAGAATATTTTCTCCTCTATCCCTATGCCGACAAACAATATACCCTCATCTTGGCCAAAGGGAAAGATGTTTTTTTGACCATCAACTTGAAAGGCCCTTCTCTTGATATCCAAAAAACAATCAATTATTCCAAGCTCTACTTTTTTACTGCTATTAAAAAAATATTTCTTCCCCATCATCAACCCCCCGACATTATTAGCACCACCTCCTTAGAAAAAACCCCCTTTGATCCAACTCAAATTGCTCAAAACCTTAAACAGCCGTCCAATCTACCTTTACCGGTAGTCAGTCTTCTTTCTTCCCCCCGGCCACCAAATCTTGATATAATCAAAACAATGAAAGATATCTCCCCAGTCAATCCCGGTTCCAATATCAATTCAACTTCACCCATGCCATCAGACAAGAAAAATGTTTTACCGATTATTGCTGTTTTTATTCTAACCGCCGCCCTTGCCTCCGTTGTTATCTGGTTTGTTCTTAATCGGGCCGACTCTTCCTCTCCTTTAGGTCAGGCAG
>CAYQNE010000011.1:0-9442 GCA_964418875.1 uncultured Gammaproteobacteria bacterium
TAGACGGGCAATCCTCCTCCTCGGGGAATGGCGGTGGTGGCGGTGGCGTTGCCGGTTTTTTTATTTTTATGGACTGGATCTTCGACGAAGCCACCGGAAACAAGATAATTTCTGACCAAAGGGGTGACAAGGAAAGAAATCAAGGCAGAAATAAAAATGGCCAGAAAAAAAGAGGGGATCATTTTTAGGAAATCAAGTAAACGATTTTGACGATACTGATGAGAGAGAAGGAGGAAAAGAGGAGAGAGAAGACAACAGAAAGGTAGGTGAAGAGGCTGATTGATTTGAGAAATATGGCGGCTAAAAGGTGGTTTACCAGTAAGATAATAATGGAAAAACCAGGAAGAAGGAAAAGGGTAGAAATGGGGGCTAACCGGGCTTCTCCCCAAGGACGAGAATAAAACAGAGGTACCTGCTGAGGAAGGTGACTGAACTTACTAACAAGAAAAATCAGCTGAAACAAAATGATGGTGATGTTCCAGCGAAAAATTTTAGTGATGGGCTTATTTTGCCAAAGTTGGCCCAAGATGGATAGTTTGTAAAAAAAACCGGTAAAAAGACTCATTGGTTCAGTCGAAAAATGATAGCGGAAGAGAATAACCGGTCAACTGAGTAATTGAGATTAATAAACTGGTCGAGGCGAGGAAAAGAAGGGGCTTGGGGAAAGTAAATTATAAAAGGAGGTGGTTGGGAGATGAGGCTGTCCATGGTCTGATCATGAGCCCGAAAATCAACAACATGATAAGCGACAGTATACTTGCCGACAGGGAGACGATCAGAAATGGCATAAATGGCTGGCTGGGTTCCCCAAACAAAAATTTTTTGATCAGGACGGGTGTTGTCTTTTATATAGTTGGCGATTTGATGATTGGTGACAGTTGTTTCACCCCAAAAGCGATAATAGGTTTCCTTGTCGATTTTGCCTAATTGATATTGAATGAAATTTTGGTAATAGGAAATAGTGGGATAATGCCAGAATTTGTAATAGTAGAGACTGAAGGTGGTCAAAATAATGAGTATGGCGGAGGAAAAGAAGTATGGTTTTTTGGCTTTTTGAGTAAAGGGCCAAACAAGAAGAAAAACAGCCGGAGGCAAGATCTGAATAAGGTAGTGAGGATAGGGTCGACCGGATAATAAGGCCCCAAAAAGGGCGGCGCTGAACCAAAGAGCGATAAGTCCAAATTTTTTGCCCAAGCGGTGACGAAGTAAGTAGAAAGAAAGAACCAGAACGACAAGAATTATGGTTCTGATGAAAAACTGAGACTGGTAGATAGGCCTGGTACTACCTTCCCAGGAAGATAAATAACCAACATTTTGGAGCAAGGCGGCTTTCACATAAGACGGTCCGGCGCCGACAGAGTAATAGCCGGCGATGGTAGCGACGATGGGAAGAGAGAAACCTGCCGTTAACAAAAGAACCGGAGCAGAAAAAATCTTTTTAATTCCGCCAAGAAGGGTTTTTTGTTGGTAAAAAGCTAACCAAAAAACGATGACAAAAAATTCAAAGATAACCGGAACCTTAAAGAGAAAGGCCAGAGAGAAAAATAGACCGGCCAAAAAGAATTTTGAAGAAGTGAGGAGTAGCAAAAGAGCGGCGGTGGTGGGCATAATCATAAATATTTCACCATTGGCAATGTTGCCTTCGGTTAGGGGTATGGATGAAAAAAGAGCAAAAAGAAAGGTGGAGGCTAAGCCTGGCCATGATTTTTTAAAAAATTTTTGAGAAATTAACCAAATAAGATAGACATTGATTAAATTCCAAAAAAGAAGGATTAGTCTAAAAATGGGTACATTACCGGCAATAGCGGCGAAAATATAAAGAAGGGGCGGTTTATTGTCATGAATATCTCGATAAAAAACCAAACCCTTCCTTAGACCTTGTCCCAAGGTAAGATAAATATCTTCATCGGCGTAACAATTGGGTTCAAAAAGGCTGGGAAGACGGAGGACAACGACCAAGAAAAGAATGAGGGCAATAATGGTTTTGCTTTTGGATTTAGGGTGTTTCTTTGTCATCGGGAGAAGAAGTGGGGCATGTTTAATGATAACAAATCAGATCGGGGGTTATTTTTTTTTGGTGGTTTTATAAACAATGCTTTTGCCCAGCATTAGGCGGGTGTGAGAGTGAAGCCCGGGTAAAACCGCCATGATTAATGTGGCAACCGGCATTAGCGGCCATTGAAAAATGTTTTTAAGGATAGTGCCAAAGCCATTTTTTTGATCTTGGGGGCGAAGTTTCCAGTCAAGATAAATCAAAACAAACAAGGGAATAAGGCAAATAGTCAGAATGATATTGGAGACACGGGGAAGATTAAAACCCAGGGTGGTTTGAAAAAATTTTCGATTGAGGATAACCGGCAGTGAAGTACCCAATGTCAAAAGAAACCAATTACTGGACCAAATCAGATGAGTTTTAATTAGAATAAATATGCGCAAAAGCCGACTAATGAGCGGAATCTCTTTGTGAATACGAGCCTGTTCAATGGCATAGGGAATGTCAGTGGCTCCCCAGGCGTGACGAACACATTGGTTGTAACGATTCTTGAGAGCAGAAAAATATGTATCACCGCTAGGGGCATCAACTACTGTGGGTAAAAAAATCGGAGCGACTGAGACTTGGCCCCGATTAGCAAAAAAAGCTTGGAGAAAAATGTGCCAATCTTCTGGAATCATGTCAACATCCCAATAGCCGGCAGTGTCAATCAGTTTATAGGAAGATGAGTAGCAGGAATAATTAAAGAAAAGGCCATCCGGAGCCTGAATATCGGCAATGTGAATAATGTTGCCAAGAGTACCAATAATGCGAATGGGAGCGGGAACACGGTTAATGTTGTGGTGCCAAAAAATGGGTGATTGCCAAAATTTGAGGTAGCGGTGGGGGTCGGCGGCGAAAAAATAAGTTAAAGCGGAAAAATATTTGGGATGGAAAATGGTGTCAACATCACAGGAGGTAATAGTAAGACAATCAAGAGAAAAACGGCCACGAGGGTTAGTTTTTGATTTAATAAACTTTTTTTTGAATTGTTTGGCGGCCCAAGCCTCGTTGCTATGTTTACCGGCCAGTTCTCCTTCGAGGTTGTCGGGGTGATGGGTAAAAGTCAGGGAACCGAAAGTTTTTTTGTATTTTTGAGAAAAAAATTTGATAGTTTGTTCGGCATTTTCTCGGCCGGCTCTTTTTTCCAGAGCAACAACAACATGGATTTTCCGGAGATCGATATTGACTTGACCGGCCAGACTGCCTACGGCCATGTCAATGATATGAGTCGGTTCTTTGTAAGAAGAAATGATAATGACATGGTGGATAGTGTCGTATTTTAACCAATCGACGTGGAAATCTTGGTTAAAAAGATCTTTCCAGTTGAGGTGGTCAGCCTTTTTGATTTTAGAGTAGCCGATGATAGCCAAAATGGCAGATTTGAAAGACTGGTAGAGCCAATAAAGGAGGAAGGCAATAACAAAATATGCAACAGCTTTGGGAAAAACAAAGGCTCCCCAAATGGGGAAAATAATAACAAACCAAACAAGAAAACCGGGGAGTATCTCCCAAAGGCGATAGATTTTAGAATTTTTATCTATTTGATTCATGACAGATTTTGCTATGATTAGGGTAAATTGGCGAATGAATCAATTATATCAAGAAGGGAGGGTTTTTGGATAAAAAAAACCATAGCTTATGCGAAAAGATATGGCATGTGCCTGAATGAAAACCAATTATGGGACAGATTGATGGGCCCCAACATATTTTCCAAAAAAGAAGTATTAAGGGTGGTGAGAAAAATGAGAGTGGTGGGAGAGAAACAAAAGAATGAAAGGGTGAGGAAAAAGGAAAGGGTGGCGAGAAAAATGGCCAAAATGATAAGTAAAAATGACAAGAATCTGCTGTTGGTGGGGTTAACCGGTTCGGTGGCGGCGGGAAATTGTAAAAGAAATGACGATATTGATGTATTGATAGTAACCAGAAAAAATCGATTATGGTTGAGTCGATTGAGATTAAAGTGGTTTTTAAGAAAAAACAGAGTGGGGTGTCGTAAATACGGAGAAAGAAGAAAAAAAGATGACTTTTGTTTTAATATGTGGCTGGAGGAAGACAGCTCGAGGTTGCCAAGAGAGAAAAGGACGGAGAAAAGTGCAGTGGATATGATATTGCTAAAACCCCTGATTGACAGAGGTGGCGTTTACGAGAAATTTATGAGAGAAAATAGATGGGCAGAAAAATGGGTGGCGACACCATATAGAGAAAAACTAAAAACAGAAAAAAAAGTTAAGAGAGATGAGAGATTAGGCCAAGGAGGAAAATTATTAAATTATCTGGCATTTGGGATACAGTATTTGTATATGTGGCCCAAAATAGGGAGAGAAAAAGTGGAAAGAAAAAGAGTCTTCTTTCATCAAGGTTGAGTTGATAAAATAAGAATATGAGTGAAAGTATTTTGGGAACAAAAAAAATGAAAACGATGGCGGTGGTCATAGGCTTGATGTTGGCAATGATAATATTGTTCGTCTCGTTGGCCAGGGCAAGTTTGACAATCACTATAAGAAAGGAAAAGGAAAATATATTGGGAAAAGTTCCGGTTAGGTTGTTAATAAAAGATGAAAATGGCGGGGTGGAACTATCTTTTTACTATTTACCGGAAGTAAGAACCTTGCCGATAAGCCCTTTTTATAAAATAAAGAAATTAAGGGATTATTTATGGATCAGTTTCTGTCGACAAAAAAATGAGAAGGTAAAAATGGCCTTGTTGTTGGCGGACAAAAAAATTGCCGAAGCTCAAATTTTATTTATTAACGGTTATCCCGAGATGGCCATGTCAGCGGCCAAAGATGGAGTGAGAGGACTGGAACATGCCGGCTGGTTATGGGATGGATTGGAAAAAAACGGGCAAATGGTTTTGGGAGAAAAAATATATAAGGCGGGATTGGCGTATGAAAAGGTATTGGTCAGGGCTGAGGGGGCTGTGGACGTTGATCAAGAGGAATATAGACAGGTTATAAGACAGTTAAAGGCTTGGAATGAAAAACAAAAGAAAAAAGTTTACTAAGATAAGACGACGATGGAAAGTGTTGATGGGGTTATTGCTGTTGGGATTGATGGCAGTAGGATGGGTGTTGAAAGATGTGCCCAGTCCAAGAAAACTAAGTACCGGTGATTATCCGGAATCTTCCAGAATTTTCGATAAAAGTGGAAAAATCCTTTATGAATTTTTTTCCGAAAGACGACGGGTGGCAGTTAGCTTGGATGAGGTGCCGGAAAATTTAAAACTGGCTACACTGGCAATTGAGGATGCTAAATTTTACAAACATATTGGTTTTGACATAAGAGGGATTTTGCGAGCGGTTTATCGAATCGTGTTTAAAAAGAAACTGGAAGGAGGATCCACCATCACGCAACAATTGGTAAAAAATGCCTTATTAACCCCAGAGAGGACAATATCAAGAAAGGTAAAGGAGGCGTTTTTGACATTGGCAACGGAGATTTTATACAGTAAAAATGAAATTCTGGAAATGTATTTTAACCAAACTCCCTATGGAGGAACATTGTGGGGAATAGAAACGGCAGCTCGGGGTTATTTTGACAAAAAAGTGAATGAGCTTGATTTGGCGGAATCAGCTTTGATTGCCGGACTGCCGGGGTCACCAACCCGCTACTCCCCTTTCGCCCACCCGGAAGCGGCCAAAAAAAGACAGTCGTTGGTGTTGAGGAGAATGGTAGAAGAGGGCTATATTAGTCAAGAAGAGGCCGAGACAGCAGAAAAAAAAGAGTTGGAATTTTCTCTTAGTAAAGAAGGGGTGGCAGCGGCACATTTTGTTTTTTGGGTAAAGGAGAAGTTAGTGGAAGAATATGGCCTAGAAAAGGTGAACGAGGGGGGGTTGAGCATAACCACCACTTTGGATGGCTTGCTGCAAGATTTTGTTCAGACAACAGTGGCAGAAGAAATAGCCGGGTTGAAAAATTATCACATAACCAATGGGGCGGTGGTGGTCAGTAGGGCCAGGACAGGGGAAGTATTGGCCATGGTGGGATCGACGGATTATTTTGCCACTGATATTGACGGAAAAGTGAATGTTACGACCAGCTTAAGACAACCGGGGTCATCGATTAAGCCATTAAACTACGCGGTGGGGTTAGAACTGGGAAAGATTACGGCAGCATCAATTGTTAATGATCGACCCACCTGTTTTAGCGTAAGTGGGCAAAAATTGTATTGTCCGACAAATTACGGGAATAGTTATTATGGAATTCAAACTATCCGCAACTCTTTAGCCAATTCTTTGAACATAGGGGCGGTGAAAGTATTAAAATTGAATGGAGTGGAAACTTTTGTGGCTTCGGCGTCAGCGATGGGAATTGAGACATTTAAAGACCCCTCCAACTATGGCTTATCGTTGACGCTAGGAGGCGGAGAAGTGAGAATGACGGATATGACGGTGGCTTTTGGCGTGTTGGCCAACGGCGGGATTAAACAAGAGTTGGGGGCCATATGGCAAATTACAGACAAGGGTGGCGAGGTGATAAAAAAATATAAATATATACCGGGTGATCGAGTGTTGAGTCGAGAGACTGCTTTTCTAATTTCTGATATTTTATCCGATGATGGTGCCAGGAGCATGGTTTTTGGTCGGGGGTCAAAATTAAATATCAAAGATCACCCGGAAGTAGCGGTAAAAACCGGAACCACTAATGATATGAGAGATAATTGGACAATAGGCTATACTTCTGATTATGTAGTAACGGTGTGGGTGGGAAATAACGATAATTCAAAAATGAGCTGGGTGGCCTCCGGGATAACCGGAGCCACACCGATTTGGAATAAAGTGATGAGTTATTTACTAAAAGAAGAAAAGATAAAAAAAATGGTAATGCCGGCTGAGATGGTTAAACTACAGGTGTGTAATTTAACCGGTAAATTAATCCCTGAAGGGGGTTGTGATTCACATTTTGAGTTCTTCAAAAAAGAATATGCGCCGAATGAAAGGATGGGCTTGAAGCAAAATATTTTGATCGATAAAGAGACGAACAGGCCGGTAAAAAACGGGGAAGAAAAAACAAATGTGGAATGGCAGGATCATCAGGTGGCTCGAGATATCAGCGGAGAACTGGTTTGCCTGGACTGTCCGGCGGGTGAGGAGGAGAGAAATATTGTCAATTAGGAAGATGCTGATATGGGTGGGGAAACCGGTGTATCGATTAGTAAAATGGCCAATAAAAAAAATAGACCGCCTGATAAAGAGAAAATCAAAGAAAAAAAGAATAAGAATAAAAATCAGGAAAATAAAAATCAGGTGGTCAGGAGATTGGTTATATTTAGGGTTAACTGCATTGATGTTGTGTTTGTCGATGGGGGGGTGGTGGTTTTATAAAGAAATATTAGCCGATTTGCCTAATGTAAATGAGATATACTATCCGCCTCGATTGTCGACAAAAATTTTGGATAGAGAGGGGAAACTGCTTTATAAATTTTATCAAAAAGAAGACAGAAGCTGGATATCGATTGATGAAATCCCACAGTCACTGGTGTTGGCGACCATTGCCGTTGAAGATAAAGATTTTTATAAACATAATGGACTGTCGATTAGGGGAATAGTGAAAGCAATTTGGTACAACATTAAAAAAGAGAAAAAAGACAAACTGAGAGGAGGGTCAACGATTACGCAACAATTGGTGAAAAATGTCTTTTTTACCAATGAAAAAGAAGTAAGAAGAAAGATAAAAGAGGCCATTTTGACATTAATTTTGGAAAAAAAATTGACCAAGGATAAAATTTTAGAAAGATATTTCAATCAAGTACCTTATGGGGGTGAGACCTATGGAGCACAAGAGGCTTCGTGGAAATATTTTAGTAAAAATGTCTGGGAGATAAATACGGCAGAGGCGGCATTTTTGGCGGGATTACCAGCGGCACCCAGTTCATATTCCCCCTTTGGGGATTATCCCTATTTTGCCTACCTACGACAAAAACATGTGATAGGAGAAATGTATAAAGCCGGATTTATGGGAGAAGAGGCGATGATGAGATTGTTGGGACAAGAGGTTGAAATTGTGACGGAGACAAAAAGTATAGAGGCACCACATTTTGTTTTTTGGATAAAATCGAGACTGGAAGAAAAGTATGGGTTTAAAAACTTTGATCGACAGGGTCTAAGCATAACAACCAGTCTGGACAGCGGGATACAACAAATGGCTGAAGGGGTGGTGGAAGAAGAAGTTGAAAAAGTATCAAGACTGCGAATAGGCAACGGGGCAGTGATAGTAATGGAGGTAAAAAATGGAGAAATACTGGCTATGGTGGGATCAAAGGATTATTTTGCTACCGACATTGATGGAAAGGTGAACGTGTCAACCCGATTGAGACAGCCGGGTTCGTCGATTAAACCAATCAACTACTTATTGGCTTTACAGAAAGGAAAAACATTGATGTCAACCATAAATGATTCTCCGGTAAGTTATCAGATCCCGGGGCAAAAACCTTATTCTCCTCAGAACTATAATGGTAAATATATGGGGAAGATAAGTCTAAGAACGGCACTGGCCTCTTCATTAAATGTGCCGTCGGTAAGATTGCTGTCAGAAAACGGAGTGGGAAACATGATCGATTTGGGAGAAAAGATGGGAATTAGCAGTTGGCAAGACAGGGATAGGTTTGGTTTGGCTTTAGCTTTAGGGGCCGGAGAAGTAAGGATGGTGGAAATAGCACAGGCTTATTCTATCTTTGCCAATATGGGGAAAAAAGTGGAAATAAGCCCTATTTTAAAAATTGAAAATTATTTGGGAGAGGTAGTACTCAGCAAACACAAAGAAGAAGAGATGGTAATAGGGCCGGAATATGCTTTTTTAATCAATGACACACTGAGTGACAACCAGGCCAGAACACCAATTTTTGGCCAGAATTCGTTGCTCAAAATTGAAGGAAAGACGGTGGCGGTAAAAACCGGAACAACCAATAATTTGAAAGATAATTGGTGTATAGGATGGACTCCCAGTTTTTTGGTGGCGACATGGGTGGGAAATAATGATAGCAGTCCAATGAGCTGGGTAGCTTCCGGAATAAGTGGGGCCACACCAATTTGGAATAGAATTATGAGAGAGATGTTGGTGTCGAAACCTGATGAAAAATGGTTGGTTCCAGGAAAGATAATTGAAAAGAACGTATGTGGAAAAAAAGAATATTTTGTAAAAGGAACAGAGAATGAGGTGCAGTGTTTACCAAAATCAACTCCGACAATCAATGAACTGGCTAAAATAAACTAGAGGTTTCTGATTATTTGCCAATAGATAGTTTGAACCAGTGATGGAATTAATTCAGGGTTAGAACCCTTAATGAAAATAAAAATTTGTTGCCCCGGAACAGAAATGAGAGTTCCATATTCAAAAAATTCATTTTGAGAGTTTAGGTTTTCTTGAAACAAGGCCCCCTGAGGAAGAACGGGCTGGATTAATCCGGAA
>CAYQNE010000012.1:0-9114 GCA_964418875.1 uncultured Gammaproteobacteria bacterium
TCCTTAAACTATTAAACCATTGCGACAACTGGTCTAGTTTACGGGGGACGGGTCAGTCTATAAACTTTCGTCCTCCTTTTTCTAGTAGTTTTGTCAGAAAAATACCTAGGGCCTCTTTTGCATAACCTGTATATCCAGGAATTAGAACAGCAACATTGCTTTGTTCTCTAATAAAATTTTCACATTGGTCCCATAGTTCATCTATTCCTAACTCGATCATTAAATTGTCAAAGGAGTTAGATATTAGATATTTTTGGAAATTTAACCTTAAAAGACTTGAATAAAAAGGTTTTATTTTGGGATTAATTGGTAGGTTCATGCTTCAAACCCCACTTTTTTTAAATTTTCTTTAATCTTCTTTTCCAATTCTTTTGATTGTTTAAATTGGTTGGATAGTTCATTTGTAAGTCTTTTCGTTTTTTCTTCAAACACTTCGTCGTCTTCCATTTCAAAATCAATACCGACGTAACGGCCGGGGGTGAGGACGAAGCCGTTTTTTTCTATTTCTTCAATTTTGGTGGCCTTGCAAAACCCTTTGACATCTTCATGCTTGTCGTTTTTGTTTCTCCAGTTATGATAAGTGCTGGATATTTGTTTTAATTCTTTCTTTGTCAGTTCTCGGTGTCTACGATCAATCATTTTTCCTAATTTGCGGGCATCGATAAAAAGAATTTCATCGTGACGGTCACGGAATTTGTGATCATATCTGTCTCTGCTCACAAACCATAAACAGGCAGGAATACCCGTAGTGTAAAAAAGTTTGTCCGGTAAGGCTACGATGCAATCAATAAGTCCGGCTTTTATCAAATTTTCTCTTATTTTCCCCTCGTTGGAGGTATTTGAGGATAAAGCACCATTAGCCATTACGAATCCGGCGATACCTGCAGGAGATAAGTGATGGATAAAATGTTGAATCCAAGCATAGTTGGCATTGCCCGTAGGTGGCACGCCATATTTCCAACGGACATCATCTTTTAATCTCTGTCCTCCCCAATCACTATTGTTAAAGGGAGGATTGGCCAAGATAAAATCGGCTTTCAAATCTTTGTGAAGATCATTGTGAAAAGAATCCGCGTGTGTTTCACCAAGATTGCAGTCAATACCTCTAATCGCCAAATTCATTTTGCATAAACGCCAGGTGGTCGGATTGGATTCTTGTCCATAAACTGAAATGTCACCGGTTTTGCCTCCATGCTCTTCTACGAATTTTTCACTTTGGATAAACATACCGCCGGAACCACAACAAGGATCAAAAACTCTGCCTTTATAAGGCTCAATTATTTTTACCAGAAGTTTGACTATTGAAGCTGGAGTGTAGAATTCACCACCACCCCGACCTTCCGCGCTGGCAAATCTACCAATAAAATATTCATAAACTCTGCCTAGAGTGTCTTTGGTCTTTGATTTTTTATCACCGAGATCCAGGCTACTAAAAAGATCAATAATTTCACCCAATCGTTGTTTATTTAAATCGGGACGAGCAAATCTTTTTGGTAACACACCTTTTAATGAGCGGTTATCTTTTTCAATTGCAATCATGGCATCGTCTATGATTTTTCCTATTTCTGGTTTTTTGGCATTTTCTTTTAGGTAATTCCAACGAGCTTTTTCTGGTACCCAAAAGATATTCTTTGCTTTGTAGGCGTCTTTGTCTTCCCATTCTCCATCATAGGCGTTTGTGTCGTTTTTTATAGATTGATAGGTGTCTTCAAAAGAATCAGAAATGTATTTAAGAAAGATTAAACCTAAAACTACATGCTTATATTCTGCCGGATCCAAGTTACCACGAAGCTTATCAGCGGCGGCCCATAGTTTTGTTTCAAAACCAATATTGGCAGAAGATTGTTTTATCATAATTTTCTTTTTACCTTGTTAAGTTTGTTTTATCTATAATTTACTTACAAACGAGTTAATTTCAACCTTATTATACGTTGCTTCTTGCTAAAGAAAAAGGACCTGATATACTGAATATAGTAAAAGTTTTTGTTTGAATGTTAAGTTTTAGGTCCAGTAAGAGTTGCTGGACTTTTTTATTGCTCCAAGCCCTATAGTTCTAGGTTTAGATGTGGGATTTATTTCCCTGAGTTCCAAGTAATTTTTCTAAATCTAGACATGAACTATAAAAACAAAAAAAATATCAGACAAAAATATGAAGAACTAGGCTCAACTCGTAAAGTAGGAAAATATTTTGGTGTGTCTAACGGTACCATAATCACTTGGATGAGGAAGTTTGGCCTTCCCAGAATCCCCAAACTTTATCTTTATAATAACAATTCCGGCAAAGGTAGGCTTGGCGAGCTTTATATTCTCGGTCATCCATATTTCAGGGCTCAAATCATTGATATGGGAATAATTGACGACAAATACCCTGCAGATTTAATTTGGCGAGGTGACAAGGTAGATGTTAAGACTTCTCATTATTCGATAGCCATGTTCAGAATCAAAAATAAAGTCAAAAGACATAGAGTTAGGTGGTATGTCTGTTTGTATTTTAACGACAAGATTAGTTTACTGATACCTAGAGAAATATGGATTATTCCAGCCAATGTCTGTCCATATACAGGCATAGCACCAGGATCTAAAAGCAAAAAGTCAAAATACTACAAGTATCGGATATCTCTGTTTGAAAATAAAAAGTTTAGTTCTAGGGAAGAGGAAAAGTATAACCAGCGGTTTGTTAAGAAGTATCAAAGCTGTTTGATAAATAAGTAATTGATTAGTAAAAGTCCGGCTTTAAGTCGAGAGGCCGTAAAAGGCCAAGTTTTAGAAGACCTAAGAGTTGGAAGCAACAATTGTTCAACAACAACCAACCTTAGTCTTGGCAGATGCCTAAATCTAGCACTTTAAAGTTTGTATATCAGGCAGAGCTAAAATACTCCCCCTGCTCGGGGTCATAGCCCAAAAATGGCTAGGAAAGCCAACCACCCTTTCTCGCTTACGGAGCAGTCAAAGGCGAGATGAAATGCGTAGTCTATGGATACGACGAGGGTAGTATCCCCCACATACAGCAATGTGTGTTGGTAGCTACGGAGCCGCATTAGGTGAGAGTCCTTTTGTACGGTTGTTCAATCTAGAGATCTTGGGGTTGAACGTGAAACACAAAAATCTCAACAAAAACGGGCGTCGTGATATATAAATTTAAAGCTAAATAAATCTCGAGAAGTATACCAGCCATGGTATATAGCGAAGCTAGTAGGAGAAACGATGAATTCACTTATTCTAAGTAAAAGTTTTAAAAATCAAGACGAGGTGAGTTTTTAGTTGATGATAAGAGGAAAATTGGACAGCAAGTTAAATTTAAAGTTACCAAATCTAAAGTTTGTCAACCTTATCGAAATGGTACTTTTTTGTTTTATTATCCTGATTCTAAAAACCCCGATTTAGAATTATTTGATACCGCAGATGAGTTAGTTTCGATGTTATTGTTGCACGGTAAAATTAAAAGACGTGGCAGTTATTACGATGTTTTAGGAGAAACCTTTCAAGGAAATAGATTCTTAACTTTTACATTTAGCGCTCGGGCTATTTTGTAAAGTAATTTAAGGTTGGGAATACGATGACCGCTTTCAATGAGTCCTATCCAAACAACAGATTTTCTGACCTTTTCAGCCAATTGCTCCTGGGTTAGACCTGACTTCTTTCTTACTTTTTGAATATGCCGGCCAAGCCTCAAGTTTTGCTTAGTTGTCTTTTTATATTGTGGGGTTTTTCGCTTGACCTTTGACTTCTCGCTATTTTTTGTAGTGACCATACTTATAACGTAATAGGAAAAGGTTAAAAAGTTTATTAATGCAGGGGTTTGGTTTTAGCTTTAAAAACGTTGTTTTTTATTAACACAGGTGTTAAGATTTCTTTATATGGGTTTATTTAGCGGAAAATCAGAAGAAGAAAAGAAACGTGAGGTATCAGAAAAACTCAAAGTTGAATCGGACAAAATTAAAAATGCTCTTCAAGCCCTAGGTATCGACCTCGGCACTTATTCAGAAGATGAAATAAGAGAAAAGAACAAAATGGATCTTACGGTCATTGCAAGCACCCTTAGCCTCGATACTGCAGGCAAAGTTCTTTCTGCCCTTAATATGTCCAACTACGAAAGGATTGCCTTAAGCAACCATGATACATTTATGCGTCAAAATTGGATTTTAATTAGACAAGCAGAATTACAAATAAGACTTTTAGAAAAAATATTAGATACTTTGAACAAAAAAGAGGTGGAGAAATCTTAGTTATTAATTATGAAAGAATTAGAATGATTAAGAAAAAACTTTTAACAATAGCCATTGTTTTATCATCTGTTTTGTTTTTGTCAGGCCGTAACTCTACAAAAAATTCGGAGCTCAGAGAAGATAAAGGAAAAGTATCCAAATCTAATAAGGTAAACGAAAGTCAGCAACAAGAAGAGTTTTTAAAGATTTACAACACTGTCTTATTAGGAATAAAAGCGTCAAACACAATGTTTTATACCTCGCACAACCTTCTTACAAGAGCGTCTCGAGCAGACACATATGAGTTATTAAAGACAAGCGAAGAGAGGCATGGGGAATTATCAGCCAATTTTTACCAAATGAGTGCTGGGATTAACAACACCCATCCAAGTCTAAAAGAATATAGGCAAGATATGGCCCAATCTTTTGATGAGCTGGCTACTGTTTGTGCCCATAGACAAACAGAAGCAAAATACCTTGCGGATTATATAAACACTGGGGATTTAGAGAGTTATAGAAAAACCAAAGAAGAAATGGAGGGGACAGGCGAGATATTGTCAAATGCGATTAGCCGGTTAGTTTTTGGGGTGGGGGAGAAATTGAATATGGACACTCAATCGTTGGAAAATGAGTATGCAAGAATAAATGCTGAGGTTAAACAAGAGTTTGAAGATAGATTTGGCGAATAAGTCAACTATTTTACCCAAGGTTTATATAACAAGCTATCCTTATAGAATTTTCTAAAGACAAAGAAGAGAGATGTCCATGGCGACGATTCTCTTTTAAGACAAAAAGATATAGCTCCAGGTTTTTCAGAAACAGGGGACATTGTTTTTGATGTTCCCAAAGATTCAATTGCCTCTGGTTTATTAATCGACACAGGAAGTGGTGATCAGCAATACTTGATTGATTTATCTACACTCTGAATTTAACTAAAATTGCGTTGGGATCTTGACTGATTTTTGGTATAATGAGAGTACCTAGATAAGCATATTATTCAGATAAAGACTAGCCTTGTCTATATCACTTAGAAATAAGTGAAATCAAAAAAATAAAAAGGTGTAAATGAAAGAATATCTTTATTTCTTTCTATAATTACACATAATTACGTTGCAATAATACCAAAAACTGAAAACTTTGGAATAAGAGTAACTTTTTTAGAGTATTAGAGATTGAGCAATTGTGATAGTTTCCGGCTTGCCGGTTAAAAAACTAAAACAGTTGCTTTTTTAGTGGAGTAGGCCCGCAAAGACGGGCCTATTTTTGTATTTATATAGAAAACTAAAAAAGAAAGTAAATAATGAATAAAAAGAAAGAATTACAAGAGTTAAGAGCAAAAGTTTTTAAAGGTAAGAGTAAAAGTATCGAGAGTGTTAGAGAAGTTATTACAAAGGCCAAATTAGTATTTAAAGGAGGTAAAAAAGTATGAAAAATTCAACGACATCAGCAAAAGGTAAAGTAAAAGTAAAAGACGATATTATTACTATCGCAGATGAAAGAGTAGAGCTTACTAATCAACCAAGCGAATATTTTAGAATAGGTATTAGTGGTATAGATTTAAGCGATACAAAAGCAATAGATGTCAATTTCGAGGCTTTACGTAAAGCAGAGGCAGACTTAAATAAAGCAATGGGTAAGACTGATGAGGGTGAAGATGATTTCCCTGGAGGTACACCAATGCCAGAAGATAAAGGGATAATGTGCATTAAGGCACTAGAAAATTGTCAGGGTGATTTATGTAAATTACCAGGTGATTACAAAAATCCAATTGTCAAAAAAGTTTGGAATAAAATTGAAAATATCCTTGGTCAATTGAGAGCAATGCCAAGTGATATATAGAAAAAGTTGGTCTTAACAAAGACAGATATTTCTACATATAAGCTCCCTCCGGCTCCCGCCAAGAGCAGTGATAGTAGAAATGAAACCTTTGTGGCTAAACATGGAAACATATTAGTAGAGCTCGATGGCTTTACCACCAAATGTCTTGGTTAAAAAAGTAGAAGATCGTATAAAAGAGAATTCGGACTTGACTAAATACTTAAAACAGCTTGAGGCTCAAAAATAAGGCGAATGAAACAAAACCAAGCTAAAATGTCTCAATTTCTGGAAAATAGGCTTTTTGTTAACCTTTTTCCTTATTTTTTACTCTTATTTTTTAGATGTTCTTGATTTCTTTTAATACTTTTTGGCTGATATATCCATAAATGTAAAAAAAGACAGTAGAGTCTTAAATTGCTTCTAAAAGTAGCTCTTGCATTTTTTCATTTTCAGTTTCCAAGTGTTCTAAGACATTAGACTCATTTATAGTCTGAGTTTTATTTTTAGGCGAAATAATCAATAATCTTTTACTAATATTGGAAGGGGTTTTGTAGGCATCGATTTCCCCTTTATGAAGTTTTCGGTAAAAAGTAGCTCTGGAGATTCCTGTTTCCGTGCAATACTTTTTGATATTAACTAATAGATTGATTCTTCCCATCTTACAGTCTATCTTAACATTATCATCAACAATCGTTATCATAAAGGGAGATATATATAGAAGGTTAGTCTCACAACTTTTTTCTTGAACCAAAGTGATTTACCGAGATTTTACAAAAATACCGCCCCCCATCACGAGTTGAGCTTAGCAATAAAATCTTTTATGTTCTGATATGAGAAACGGTAACCTCCTTTTTCTCCTGGGAGTTTTAAATATTTTATTCTTTTCTCTCGAGACCACCGTCGAACAGTTTCAGGTTTTACATTAACCATCTTAGCAACATCCTCAACGGTGTATTTATATTCTATTTTTTTCATAGCGATAGTAACAACAAATATAAAATATCATATAAGTGTATATTTTTTCAAATTGCCTATTGATTTCTTGTGAGAGAACACTATATAATAATATAGAGTAGTATAAAGCAATATAAACATATAATCAAATGAATCCCCTATTTAATCTTAAAAATACAAAACGTCTTGATTTATTAGCAACCAAGTTGGCAGAGGTTAGGCTTTCAGAATTGGGTTTTCGTTTTATTCCCGGCATTTATCCTATTTTTAAAAGGATTAAGCATTTCATTGAAGTTAAAGCATCCATTATTAAACCGCAGGGAAAGGTGTAATGAAAGAAAATAAAAAGGCCGTAATTTATGTTCGTGTTTCTGATCGTGAACAATTAAAGGGCTTATCGATTGATGTACAAAAGGAACTTTGTACAAAATGGGCTAGAGAAAATGGTTATCAAATTGTTGGTATCTTTGAGGATGGTGGTAAAAGTGGAACCAAAACTGTCGGCCGTCACGCCTTAGAAGATATGATCATTCGCTGTCAAGAAGGCGGTATAGATGTAGCTTTAGTGGTTGATACGGACAGGATTGCTAGAAATGAATTTGACCATTACTATATTAGGCGGGAACTTAAGAAAGCTGGAACTAGACTTATAGCAATAAATCAACCTATGATTGATGATTCTCCTGAAGGCCGGCTTATGGATGGTGTGCTAGCTAACATCAATGCATTTTACAGCCGTTTAACTGGCAGGAAGGTTAAAAAGAGCCTTGAAAAGAAATGTAGAGACGGTCATTGGCCCGGTTGGGCACCTTTAGGTTATCAAAATAAAAATATAGGTACAAAAGAAAAACCGCATAGAGTAGTTGTTGTCGACAGCAAAAAAGGACCGTTTATGACTGATTTATTTCGTCTATACAGTACAGGCAATTATTCAGTGGATGTTTTAGTAGACATAATGCATGAAAAAGGGTTACGTTCCAAAAATGAATCGAAAATTTATCGAAGTACCATGTACAGCACTCTCAAAAACCCTTTTTATATTGGCTTAATGAGATATAAGGGCCAAATTTTTAAAGGTAAACATAAGCCATTAACGACGTCTGAAATATTTGAAGTCTGTCAAAAGATCACTCAGCGGCATAACCACAATGCTTGCCGTAGAAGAAAATATCAATGGTTATTGTCTGGTTATGTTTACTGTCATAAATGCGATAATAGACTCTACGCTAGTTGGAATCATAAAAGAAAACAGGCTTACTACCATGGGGGTGTAAGATACGGCTGTAATCAATATGTGCCTTTAGGTGAGCTGGAAGACAAAGTTGCCGAGCAATTGAAAAAGATTCGCTTTTCAAAACAATTCAGTCAAAAAGTTATTGAAAAAGCCAAAGAACTAATAAATCAATCTAGAGAGAGCAGGGAAAGTGAAATCAAAAGTATTAGCAATGCGGTTAAAAAGTTAGAGGCTAAAAGAAACATTCTTGAGGATAGCCTCTTGGACCAAACTATTGATAAAGAATCTTTTAAACGTAAACACAATGAATTGGCTTTTAAAATCCAAAATTTAGAAAATGAAATAGCCACTATTGAGAACCAAAGAGGTTTTGATGTTGATATTATTTCTGAAGTGTTGGCCTTAACTAAGAACATCTACAAAACTTATTCAAAAGCCAATTTCGAGGCTAAACGACATTATTTGTCGATTTTCTTTAAGAAGATAGAGGTTGAGGACAGGAAAATAATGAAAGTGAAATATGCTCCACTTTTTCAACACCTGATAAAGGAACAAGGTGTCGGAGTAAGAACAAACTGGCTCCCCCGCGAGGACTCGAACCTCGAACCTGCCGATTACAAGTAATCCCATTGTTTCCAACAGGCTTGGACTATCTCATTGAGCCGAAGGCCCACCGGGCGCTTTTGTTACGTAAACGTAACTCAGGTGTAATCACCTAGTCTCTGAACCTTCCGTGTTTCTTGTTGAGCAAACATGGCTTGGCTGCGGATTACCATATCCCGACGTAATGTCGGAATTTAGGCTTCCCGGTCCGATGCTCACATGGTGAGATACGGACTCCCTTACGGGACAATTCACCCAGTTTTCACTCTAATATTGCTATTAGAGGCTGCGATCGTTCAC
>CAYQNE010000013.1:0-9054 GCA_964418875.1 uncultured Gammaproteobacteria bacterium
GAGCCAAAAGGAAAAGAAATGTCACTTAAAAATAAAATAAAAGAAGAAAGTGTAAAGGCGCTGAAAGATGGCAATAGTCGAAATGTGGAGGTACTGCGGTTTTTAATATCTTTACTGGATAAAAAAGAATTGCGGTTGCCTCCGGGAAAAATGACTGAAGCAGATGAGGTGGCGGTGTTGAGAAAGGAGTTAAAGAACAAGAAGGAGGCCAGGAATATGTTTGCCAAGGCCAATAGAAAGGATTTGGTGAAGGAGATTGATGATGAAATTGTGGTGGTGGAGAAGTATCTGCCGGCTCAAATGGGGGAGTCGGATATAGAAAAGATAGTGGATGAGGTGGTGAAGGAGGCAGAAGACAGAAATTTTGGGAAGATAATGGGGCAAGTGATGGTTAGAGTGGGATCTGATGTGGATGGGTCGTTGGTGGCCAAAATAGTTAAAGCCAAGATAAGTGAGGAATAAAGTCTTTATCAAACACAGTAAAAATTGGGGTTTGGATGAGAAAAAAGTGGAGTATCTGGCTTTGAAAGTGTTGGCAGATTTTGATTTGGATGGAGTGGAGCTGAGTATACTAATTTGTGGCAGAGTCAGGGCCAGGAGGTTGAATGTGAAATATAGGCAGATGAGCTATGTGCCACAGGTGTTGTCTTTTGGTTTGAATACTGATAGAGACAGTGATGGTTTGATGCGCTTGGGAGATATAGTTATCTGTAATGAAAAATTAAAATATGAGGTAAAATTTTCGGGGAAAAAATTATACGAGATGGTGGAAGAATGGTTAAGGCATGGAGTGGAGGGGTTGATATAGAAGATGATATTGCCAGGAAGATTTTGATTTGGTTAAATCTTTCTGATGTCTGTTTTTCATTTAAAACACCGACCGGTCAAAGTGTCTGAGTTGGATTTGCCGGAAGTATCCAAGGCTTTGAGTTTGATTCTGTCCAGTAAAGATGGACAACAATCGTTTTTGTTTGCCGGACCGAGAGGATCGGGTAAGACTTCGGCGGCCAGAATATTGGCCAGGGCGGTTAATTGTTTGAAGCCGGTAGGGATAGAGCCGTGTGGTAAGTGCGCCAACTGCAAAGAGATTTTGAGAGGGAGCAGTATTGATGTGATTGAAATTGATGGGGCCTCCAGTCGGGGGATTGATGATGTTCGGGTAATTAAAGAGAGGTCATATCTGTTACCCAGCAAGCTGGCGATGAAGGTGTTTGTGATTGACGAGGTGCATATGTTGACCAAAGAGGCCTTTAACGCATTACTAAAGCTTCTGGAGGAGCCGCCGGCACATACTTTGTTTATATTGTGCACTACCGATCCGCAGAAAATTCCGGCGACGGTTTTGTCTCGGCTGATGAGGGTGGATTTTCGACGGGGTAATCAGGTTGATTTATTGAGGTGTTTGGACCGAGTGGCAAAAAAAGAAAAAATAAAGATTCCGATTGAGGCGAAGAAATTGATTGTTAAGAAAAGTGACGGTAGTTTTAGGGATATACATAAAACTTTTAATCAGATTTTTTTGGAGTTTGGTAATAAGATAAGTTTGGTTAATGTAAAAACTTATTTTGTCGATAGGGTGGGGGCTTATGGTGGAATGGATTTGGAGGCGGATTTAGTCAAGGGATTGGCCAAGGAGATATTGGTAAAATTGGAGGCGTTGGCGGGAAAAGGAGTTGACTTTTCGGCTTTGCGTTGTGAGTATGTGGCTTATTTTCAAAAAAGACTGTTGACTTATTTTGGCATAGGAGAAAAAAAGGCCGGTTTGGAAGTGGAAGGCTTAAAAAAGCTTTTGTTGTTATTGATGGAGGCAGGCAGACAAGAAAAAGAGGTAGAGATAGAACAATTACCGTTGGAGTTGGCGGTGATAAATTTTTTGGCTTGGGTGGGGAATTCTGCAAAGCAGAATGTGGATGAAAAAGAGAAGAAGGAGGGAGGCGAGGTGATTAAAGTGGTGGTGGAAGAGAAGAAAGAGAGAAAGGGTGGGGTGGGAACGGAGGAGGTGACGTTAAAGACGGTGGAGGAGAAGTGGGTTGATATATTAGCGGCGGTTAAGCCATTCAATCATAGTGTGGAGGCCTTTATGCGATCGGCTAGACCCAAAGCGGTGAAGGAGGGAGTGGTGGTTTTGGAAGTGTTTTATCCTTTTCATAAACAGAAATTGGAGGAAGATAAAAACAGAAGGACGGTGGAGCAGGGTTTGGTTAAAGTGTTTGATTGTCAGTTGCTGGTGGATTATGTGTTGAGCCAAACAAAGAAAAAGGCGGTGGTGATCGGCAATAAACCGTTGAAGATGGAAGAGGGGGAGAAGAGGGGTGGAGAAAAGGATATGTATGATGTGGCCAAGGAAATCTTTGGATAGAGGGGGGTGGTAAAATAAAGGGTTTAGTAATTTAAAAGGAATATTTTTATGATTGGAGACAAAGCCAAAATGATAGCTAAAGTTTTTAAGATGAAGAAAGAGGTGGAGAGATTGTCGGTGGAGGTGGACGAGGATGGAGTGGAGGTGGAAGTGGGTGGTTTTATGGCTATGGGGGAGCCAAAGATAAAGTCGTTGGTGATTGATGGGGTGGAAAATAATATATTAACCAAGGCAATAAACAAAGCCTTGAAAAAAGCGGCTAAAGCATCAATGGGAAAAATGAAGGAAATGGGTGGAGAAGGATTGATGTAAGATGGTAGGTTTTCCTGTAGCGATTAAAAAATTGATTGCCGGTTTGGAAAGATTGCCGGGCATCGGACCTAAGGGGGCCAGCCGGTTGGTTTTTTATTTGTTGAACACACCGGAGAGTTATGTGATGGAGTTGTCATCTTTGTTGGCGGATTTGAAACGAAGTGTGAAGACTTGTCAGAAATGTTTCGGAGTGGCGGAGAGAGAATTGTGTTCGATTTGCGCCGATACCACCAGAAGACAGGATTTAATTTGTGTGGTAGAAGGGTCAATTGATGTAATGGCTTTGGAGGCGGTGGATGGCTATAAGGGGGTGTATCATGTGTTGGGTGGGGCGATTAATCCTTTGGATCATGTGGGGCCGGATGATTTGAAAATAATGGAATTGATAGAAAAAGTGACGGAGCTAATAGTTAAAGGTAAGGTAGAAATTATTTTGGCTACCAATCCGACTATGGAGGGAGAGGCGACAGCTTTGTATATCAAAAACCGACTAGAGAAAATTAAAGGGGTTGATGAAAAACTAAAGATAAGTAGAATCGGTAGTGGGTTACCGATGGGAGCATCTTTGGAATATGCCGATCAAGCCACTTTAAGCCGGGCTCTGGAAGGCAGAAGGGGATATTAGTAGAATGTAAGTATGAAAAAAATTCCTAAAAAGGTTTTACAGGGTTTAAAACAAGTAGGGGAGGAGACCGGTAAAGAGTTGGTGGAGCAAACAAAAAGAATGGTGACGGGGACGATTAGTGGCAAGGAATTGGTGGCAGATGCCAACATGATGACCAATAAAGAAATGGTGGAAAAGCAGGTGGAAGATGAAAAGAAGAAGAAAGAGGAAATGGGTAAATTGAGAGGTAGAGATGTGGAAGGGGAAATAGTGCAGGTGAGGAAAGAAAAGAAACAAAAGGAGGAAGAAGAAGAGAGAGAATTTTTGGAAAAAGTGAAGAGACAAAGGCAAGTGGAAGAACAGGAGAGGCAGAGTTTGGCGTCTGAGGTAGGAGCCTCGTCAAGTCCGGGGAAGAGAAAAAAGAAAAGAGGTAGTGCTTTTGTTAAAGGAAAGAAGAAAACGAGTACGGCGGATATGTCAGCCACGGGGGAGTTTGGGAAAAATAAGAACTGAGATCAATTGCTGTTACCATTTTTTTTAGCTCAGTGAGCCTGCGACAGGCTCAAGGTCGCTGTAAAAAAACAATAACAGTAATTGTCAGAGTTATGGTGGGTTTAAGCGTATCTGTGAGGAGGGTAATATGGACAGGGTATAATAGAGCATGAAGCTTTATAATACTCTGACCAAAAAGAAAGAGGAGTTGGTGCCGATTAAGAAGGGAGAAGTGGGGGTGTATTCTTGTGGGCCGACGGTTTATTGGAATCAACACATTGGTAACATGTATGCTTTTTTGTCTTGGGATATATTGGTAAGAAGCTTGGGTTATTTGGGTTATAAGACTAAATGGGTAATGAATATAACTGACGTGGGGCACATGACTTCGGATGAGGATACGGGAGAGGACAAAATGGAGAAAGGGGCCAAAAGAGAAGGATTGAGTGTGTGGGAAGTAGCCAAAAAGTATGAGAGGCAGTTTTTGGATAGTTTGGACTTGCTTAATATAGTGCGGCCGGATGTACTGTGTCGGGCTACAGAGCATATTGAAGAGCAGATCAAGTTGGCCAAAATGATGGAGAAGAAGGGTTTTACCTATAAAACTAAAACGGGATTGGTGTTTGATACGGCTAAATTTGCCGGTTATGCTAAGTTTGCCAATTTGAAATTGAATAAAATGAAGATGGGAAGCAGAGTGAAGGTGGATAAGGAAAAAAAGCAGCCGTGGGATTTTTTGTTGTGGGTGACCAATCAGCCGGATCATAAAATGCTTTGGGATAGTCCGTGGGGAAAAGGTTTTCCTGGGTGGCATTTGGAGTGTACGGCTATGTCAACCAAATACTTGGGTAAAAAGTTTGATATTCATACCGGAGGAATTGAACATATCGGAGTGCATCATACTAATGAAATTGCTCAGGGATATGGGGCATTCGGAGCTAATACGGCCAATTTTTGGTTACACAATGGTTGGTTGAATTTGAAAAGGGGTAAAATGAGCAAGTCGAAAGGGGGAGGTTATACGGTACAGGATTTGATAAAAAAAGGATATGACCCGTTGGCTTTTCGTTATTTGGTTTTAAGTTCCCACTATTCTGGTGGATTGACCTTTTCGGAGGGATCATTGAAGGCGGCGGAGAAGGGGTTGGTGGGATTAAGGAGTTTGGTGGCCAAATGGCGGCAGGCGACCAAAGGGGAAGGAGAAATCAATCAAGAATATAGGCAAAAGTTTGTGGATAATCTTTCAGATAATTTGGCTATGGCGGAGGTGATGGCGGGGGTGTGGGCTTTGGCCAAGTCAGAAACGGTGACAATGGCGGATAAATTGGCTAGTTTGGTTGATTTTGACAAGGTGTTGGGCTTGGAACTGGACAAGGGATCAGTTGAAGAGAATATCCCTAGTGAGGTAGAGGAAAAAGCCATAGATAGACAGAGAGCCAGACAAAACAAGAAATGGGATCAGGCCGATCGGTTAAGGGGTGAAATAGACAAAATGGGCTGGTTGATGGAAGACAAGGATGATGGTTATGAGTTGAGGCGGAAGAAAGGGTGAATTTAATTGTAAAGTTGGAGGCTTTATGTTAGTCTAATAGGTCAAAATGAAGTCGACAAAAAATAAATATCAGGTAGTAATAGTATTGAGTCCGGTAATGAAAGAGAAAGACAGAGTGGTTTTGTTAGACAAACTTAAGGCTAGGATTGAGAAGGAAGGGGTTAAGGTAAAAAAAATGGAAAACCAGGGTTTAAAGAGTTTGGCTTATGAGATAAACGGTTATGATAAAGGTGATTTTTGGCTTTTTGATGTTAGGGGTCGAGATGGGTTAAAATTAGATGAGCTAAATGTCTTTTTGAATAGAGAAGCAGGAATTATTCGTTATTTAGTATTAAAAGTTTAAATATATAAATATGGCCAGCAGATGTCTTAATCAAGTGTCGTTAATAGGTAATTTAACCCGTGATCCGGAATTGAAATATACTCCGTCGGGGATGGCGGTTATTTCTTTTGGTTTGGCGACAAACAGGTCTTGGGTTACTCGAGATGGTGAAAGAAAGGAAGATGCTCAGTTTCATCGAATTGTGGCTTGGAATAAGCTGGCCGAGTTGTGTTCTCAGTTGTTGGCCAAAGGCCGAAGGATTTTTGTTCAAGGTAGGATTCAATATCGTGAATTTACCGATGCCGAGGGTAATCGTCGACAGGTGCCGGAAATTGTTATCAGTGATATGATTTTGTTGGATAATAAACGAGTTAGTGCCGGAAAGCCTATGGGGAGTGGAGAGATGCCTCAGGTTTCACCTCAAGTTAAAAAAGAAGAGATGTCTACCACTGATGATGGAACTATAGAGGATATTGTTATTCCCGATGAATTACCGGGAGAGAAAGAGACGAAAGGTTCAAGTTTGTCTGATGTGGCGGATAAGGTGATAGAGGATAAGGCCGGTAAAGGAAAAGAAGAAAAAAAGAAAGATGATAAAGATGATAATGAAGAGGTACCTTTTTAATTTAGGTTTTTGAATTATGAGAAGAAAAAGAAATAAAAGCAGAAGGTTGGCTATATTGAGAGCTAAAATCCGGGGCAGAGAGAAAGGGTGCTCATTTTGTAAGTTAAAGATAACGCCTCGGTGGGAAGATAGTGAGAAACTGGGGGAGTATTTATCAGCCCGATCCCGAATTATACATCGCCAGTTTAGCGGTGTTTGTGTCAGTCATCAGAAAAAACTAGCTAAGGCGATCAAGCAAGCCCGGCACCTGGGTTTGTTGCCTTTTGTGACCAGGTAGGGGGGGGAGTAATCGTCAAAGTTGTGGTTGGTTGGTGTGGGTTATAATCAATTATGGTAAAAGGAAAGACGGACAGAAGGGTGGAAGCCAAATGGGTAGTAAGGTTGGAGGATGGAGTGAAATTGATGGTGAAGAAGGGGGATGAAGTGGTCAAGGGGGATGTTTTGGCGATGGAGGAGAAAAAAAAAATAGAAAGTTTTGATATGACGGCGACAATGTCAACAATGGGAAAGGAGGGAGTGGAGGAGTGGATAAGGCAGTGGCGGGGGAAGAAGGTGGGCCAGACGGATTTAATGGCAAAAAAGAAGGGATTATTGGGTAAAAAGATTTTTTTTCCGGTAGAGGGTAAGTGTTTGAGTGTGGATGAGTTTTTTAATGTTTGTTTCGAGGTGGGGGAGAAGGTAAAAAGAAAGATTGTCAGTCCGGTAGGGGCTAGGGTGGAAAGAGTGGCTGGCGATAAAATGGTGTTGGGTTTTGAAGCCATGGAATTTAGAGGTGAAGCCATGGTGGAGGGGAAGGTGTGGGGAGAAAGTAGCTTGGAGGATGTCTCCAAGGTGACTGATCTGGATAGTGATTTTGAGGGCAAGATTGTCTTGAGTACTGATGCTGATGAGGCTTTTTTGGCTAAAATGGAGGTGGTGGGGGTGTTGGGGTTGATAACAAAAGAAAAGAAGAAAGAGGATTTTTTGGCAGTGGAAGTGCCGGTTTTGAATTTGGATAAGAAAAGCTGGGATGATTTAACAGCTTTGTCAACGGAGAATGAGAGGCGAATGTTGTTGAATACCAGGGTGGGGAGATTGTTATTGGTGGTATAGTGATAGTTATGAAGAAAGGCCGGATAAAAAATCTATTTTTATTTTTGGCGATGGTGGCGGTGGTGTTTTTGGTCAGTTTCAGGTTGGGGCAACGGAGTATGGTAGGGAGAGCCGAAGTGGGAAATAATCAGTTGGATTTGGGTTTGATGTGGCGGGTGAAAGATAAATTGAGGCAAAAATATTTGGATAGAGAAGAAATGGATGATGAAGAGATGGTTTATGGTTCGATTAGGGGGATGGTGGCGGCTTTGGGTGATCCCTACACGGTATTTTTAGCGCCGGAGGAAAATAAGATAGCAGAAGAGAATTTGGCCGGTGAATTTGGGGGGGTGGGAATTTCATTGGGATACAAGGATAAAACCTTGGCGGTAATGGCGCCTTTGGTTGATACTCCGGCCGATAAGGCCGGATTGATGGCAGGAGATTTGATCGTTAGAATTATTGACGAGGCAGAGGGGGTGGACAAAGATACGGTCGGAATCAGTTTAGGAGAAGCGGTCCAGTTGATCAGGGGCCGGATAGGTTCAGAGGTGACATTGAAAATATTCAGAGAGGAGACAGGAGCCCCTTTTGATGTGGTATTGAAGAGAGACAATATTGTGGTGGCCAGTATTGAATTGGAGTGGTTGGATAAGCCGGAAGGGCGAGTGGCTTGGGTTAAATTATATAAATTCAGCGACCGGCTTTATGAGGAGTGGTCGGAAGTGGTGGAAAAGATCGTGTCGGAAAATAATGTGGCCGGGGTAGTTTTGGATTTACGAAATAATCCGGGGGGATTTTTACAGGCCAGCGTGGTGGTGGCTAGTGATTTTTTGTCTTCAGGTATGGTGGTCAAACAAGAGTCGTCTGACGGCAAGGTGGAGGCTTATCGGGTAGATGAGTCAAAGGGGAGATTGATTAATGACAAGTTGGTGGTGTTGATCAACGGGGGTTCGGCGTCGGCTTCGGAAATTTTAGCGGGAGCTTTGCGTGATCACAAGAGAGCTAAGTTGGTGGGAGTGACTTCTTTTGGCAAGGGAACAGTACAACAACCGGAGGAGTTTGGTGACGGTTCAGGTTTGCATGTGACCATTGCTAGATGGTTGTTGCCTTCGGGGGAGAATATTAGCGGAGAAGGGGTGGAGCCTGATGTGGAGGTGGAATATGATATGGAAACAGAGATCGATGAACAGTTGGAAAAAGCGGTGGAGGTGCTGTTAGAATAAGTTATGATGAAAAAAGAAGGGAAAAGCCTGTTTTGGCTGGGTTTGGCTTTGGGGATAATGTTGATGGGTTCATTTTTGACCGGAGCTTGGATAGACAGAATTTCAGGTTTGGGTTTTTTGGATGCAGTCATAGGGGAGAGAGTTTTGCAAAGCAGAAGAATTGGAGAGGGAGAGGTGGTAAAAACCAGAGAGGTGGTTAGAGAAGAGTCAACGGTGATCAAGGTGGTGGAGGAGACGACCGTGGGGGTGGTGACGGTGTCTATCAGTAAGACGCAGGTTTTGGCGGATCCCCTTTTGATGTTTGATGATTTTTGGAGTCAGTTTTTTGGTACACCCAAAGGACAGCCGGGTTTGAAAGAAGAGAAGATAGAGCAGGATATAGGAACGGGTTTTGTGATTGATGCGGACGGATTGATAGTAACCAATAAGCATGTGGTGGGGGATAGGGAGGCCAAATATAAGGTGGTAGTGGGTAAAGATGAGGTAGTGGA